>JAKQGS010000166.1 GCA_029556045.1 Pseudomonadota bacterium
CGAACGTATGGGGCGGGAGCGGCGGATCGGCGCAGACGTCTTGAACAACGGGGAGTTGGATGATGCGGAAATCTGGTTGACGCAGCAGGCGCTGACCCTGCCGGGGTGGGGCGAGGAACGGTTGCGGCAATGGTTGAACGATTATCGCGACCCTTTGACGACCCATAGCCTGACTGGCCTCGGGCGGACATTCTATAGCCGGGCGGCCGCCCGTCACATCATGCGTTCCTACGCTGCCCTGGAAAAGTGCCTATACGGTGCCGGTTTACCGGTTCCCGATGAGGTCCCACCGGAGGACAACTTTGCTCCCTGCCTGGCGGGGGAGTTTCCCCCTGACGCTATGATTATCAAAGCGGTATGGCGGCGCATTGACATGGGCCAAAATTTGCCTGTATTTGCCACCGATGCGGCGGCTTTGCCGGATCAGTGGCAATTACCGCATCCCGCCAAACCCTGGACTATGTCAGATGCGGTTTCACCAAGCATCGCGGAAGGATTCCGCCTACGGACTCCCACGGATCAGACCTATCAATTGGTGGGATTTCATATCATGGCCAAAGTGGCGCGGAGTGGGTTTGGACGACACTCTGGTGGTCACCGCAACCGGATGGAGATTTTGGGAGTGACCGGCCAGCGGCACTCACGGGAGAGTCACCGCTCAGGAACTTTAAAATGTGCACGGTAACGGGATTTGAAGATGAGGCGGACGATCTTCCCGAGGTCACAACCCTATGGCCCCCATTGGGGATGGCCTTGGCTGCCGCCGGGCAGCGCCTGGGGTCCGCCACCTGGTGCAGCAACCCCACCATTGAGGATGGAGCGGGCAATCAGGCCACCAACTGCATCGGCTGTCATCAGCATGGAGGCATTCGGGAGAGCAATGAGCAGTTTTTCCAGAATCCAGTCCGCTACCCGGACTTTGGTCGGCACCGTCAACGGAAAAACTTCCCCACCGACTATCTCTGGTCATTGAACAAGGCGCCAGAAAACCTCGGCGCCGCCTTTCACAAAGTCATTGATTACTATCGGACCTATGATAATTTATCCCCTTAAAGAATCGATTCTTAAGGGGTTGCACGATGTTCATCAAACGTATGGTCTTGTGGTCCGGTCTCCTGTTGTCATTTTCATCACCGCTGTCCGCGGAGGAAAAAGCCACGCCGGCGGATCGTGTCGACGCCCTGCGGGCCTTGCAGTCCATCGGTGCCAATGTGCAGGGGAGCAGCCAGCGCTGCGCCCAGTGCCATAACGTCAATCTAGGTCAGCTCAACGAATGGATGTGGACCACTTTGGGCACCAGCGCTGCATGCTTTCTGCGCCCCAGTGATTTGCCGCCATCGGGAGATGGAACTCCTGATGCGGGTTCAACCCCACACATGACAGCCATGGATCGCATCAACTGCCTGCGGGAAAATCCTCAGGATTCTAGTTCTCCTTTTGCTCTCAGCAAGATGGGATTTTACGCGGCCGGCACCCATACGAAATTTTTTACCGACCTGTTTCAGGAAGCCTATGGTGCACAGTGGGAGTCCGCGCATCAGCGATTTAAAGCCACCATGCAGATGCCGATGGGGGGCAGCAATCTGATGCCGGAGGCTGACTTTGACCAGATGATGGCGTGGATTAAAAGGGGCATGCCGGCGGTGGAAGACCTTCTGGGTGGCGACGTCAATGCGCCTCGCAGCTGCACCACCAACATCGATCTGATGCTGAAGGATCATATTGCCCGCATGCATGTCCAGGGTTGGGAGGCGAAAAACCGCGAGCGTGGGATGCTGATGTTTGGCTGCGCCCCGGGAGCCGAAAAGCTGGATTGCTTCCAAAACAAAGACCCGCTGACGGGTCACCCCTTGTTTCCGGAGTCTCGGGCCGAAGTATTTGCTGCCCAATGGACCAAGTCCTATCCCGAGTCCAATATGAGAATCCTGAAGGAGTTAAACTTCCGCACCAGCTACTGGATTCGCACATCGGCTGACGGGCGATTTGTGGGGTATGGTGGCAACTCCGATAGAGGCGTCGACAGTGCTGAGGAGGGTTCGGAAGAAGGAGCCTGGTTGAGAGCCGCTGCCCCCGATGCCGAAGACAAAGCTGACGAATACCTGGGATCGGGCATTGCGGATCTTCAGGCGGAACTTCTGCCGGGTCGACCGGGTCGAGAGGTCAAAGTTGCGGCTGCTTATGACCCCAGTTTTTTCCCCGACAACTCGGGATTTGCCTTTCAGGCGACCCCGGTGGGTGCAGGGTTTTGCCCGCAGTCCCTGATCGAAGATCCACAGACCGTCAAAGTGAATTTTAGGGAAGAAGGCTGCAGTGGCACCAACAACATCCCCACCTACCAAGCGGTGGGGGCCAGTCTGGACGGGGCCGATTATATGGCGGTAACCGGTCGGTATAATAGCGACTCTGGAAGCGGCGGTATGAGCGAAGAGGGAGAGATTCCGGGGTGGGACAAGAGCAGTTATATCACCTTTACACCCATGATTCATGATGGACGGCAGTACCAGGCACTGGCCAACGGCACCAACTGGATGCCCTATCTGGGTGATTTCAATATTTCTCCTTCCAATGAATTGGTGAGTGCCCGCATGGCGGGTATCAACGATCAAAACAAGCCGGCACAAATGGGCTATCGGTTTTTGAAAGTGCAGAAAATCAAGGATGGCACCACCTATAAGTTCGACCTGAAGGAGATTGGATCCATCTGTATTAAGGGCGGTAAAGCGAAGTTTTCCTACGACGAACGCATGTTTGCCAACTTTCATTATGCGGATAAATCCGACTACCAGGATCTCGGATTTGCCCGTGCGGACGATCCCAAGTTTCTGGAATATATGGCGAAGGGGACTGCCAATATCTACGTGACCGATCTTTTCACGGGCACAAGCCGCCGCGTCACCAACATGGAGCCCGGGCAGTTTGCGCTGTTTCCCCACTATCGCTCCGATGGTTGGCTGATCTTCCTGGTGTTCGATAAAAATCAGGGAAAAAGATATGTTGTGGCCTCGGACGCCAGTATTCGCATGGCGCAAGCGATGCCTATTCCCTAAGGTCATTGGCTGAAGTTGGACGTTCAAACATGACGGCTTTTTCACGGGGTCTCTGCTGGGTGCGACGGGATCTCCGTTTGAGAGATCACGCCGCTTTGGCGGCCGCCACTCAGTCCTGCGGCGAGGTGGCGGTCGTCTTTGTCTTTGACACCACCATATTAAATCAATTGGTTGATCGTGATGACCGCCGGGTGACGTTCATTATGGACGCCCTGCAGGAGATGGATACCGCATTGCAAGCGGCGGGATCCCGTCTGTTGATCCTTCACGGGGATCCCGTTTTAGAGATCCCGCGCGTCATGGGGCAGCTGGGTGCGCAGGCGCTTTTTTATAACCGCGACTATGAGCTGTCCGCCAAAAAGCGTGACCAGATGGTGCGGCAAACGGTGGAGAACGCTGGGACGCGGTGTTTTGATTTTAAGGATCAGGTGATTTTTGAAGGGCTGGAGGTGAGCCGCGATAGGGAACAACCCTATCGGGTGTTCACCCCCTATAGCCGGAGTTGGTTGGGGCGTCTGATGCCGGCGGCGGTGGACGAGAGGGTGGTACAATGGGATCGCTGGGTGCCGGAGGCTGTGGTGCAGCCCTTGACCAAGGGATTCAATCTGGCAACTATTGGATTTGTTCGGGCAGCGGGGCCCCATCAACCGAGTTTTGCTTTGTCTCCCCAGCAGCTGCTGCAAAATTTCGTTCCAGCGATGGGACAGTACGATCAATCGCGGGATTTTCCCGCTCGGGACAACGGTACGTCCCGTCTTTCGGTGCATCTGCGTTTTGGCACCCTCTCCATCCGGGAAGCGGTGCGCGCCACTCAGGTGCGACCCCACACCAGTGGTCACGAGACATGGCTGCGGGAACTGATCTGGCGGGACTTCTATCACATGATCCTCGATCAATTCCCCCATGTGGTGGAGGGAGCTTTTAAGCCAGAATATAATCGGATCAATTGGCCCGGCACTGAGGACGATTTCAAAAGCTGGTGCGATGGACAAACCGGATTTCCCCTGGTGGATGCCGCCATGCGGCAGTTACGGGAGACCGGCTGGATGCATAACCGTTGTCGTATGGTGGTGGCCTCCTTTCTCACCAAAGACCTGCTGGTGGATTGGCGACGGGGGGAAGTCTGGTTTGCCCGTTGGCTTTTGGACTTTGATCTGGCCGCCAACAACGGCGGATGGCAATGGAGCGCTTCGACGGGATGTGATGCGCAGCCTTATTTTCGGATTTTTAATCCCGTCAATCAGTCGGAAAAGTATGACCCGGATGGTTCCTACATCCGACGGTGGGTGCCGGAGCTGGCCCGGGTGCCGACATCCCATATCCATTGGCCCCATAAGAGCACGGTGATACAACAGCAGCAATGGGGCTGCCTGATGGGACGGGACTACCCCCATCCCATCGTGGATCATGTAGCCCAGAGAATCGTCGCGCAGGCGCTTTTTAAAGGTATTGGGTAGACACCCATGGTCATGTGGTAAACATCCCCTCAGTTCTGAATCGGCTCAACCGGGAACACATAAATCGCCCCTGCATCCTGATAGGCAGATGTGTCATAACGGTCGGCACCGATGACAAAGTCCTTCAGGCCGTCGCCGGTGATGTCACCATATTCAAACGAAATTCCGAAATTCGAAAGGTTAGGATCCGGGTTGTAAAGCATTTGCAATAGATCATCCCCTTCATCGGCGGTGACAATCCCAGCGCCGGAGAGGATACGAACCTGACCGGTTTTACCAAGCCGACCAATGCCGCCGGGATGACTGATCGCGACTTCCCCAATGCCATCGCCGTTGATGTCATCGATGACTTTCGCATAACCTCCCAGCATGGAGCCGGATTCACCGGTTTCATATTTAACAAGAGATGTTGCATAGGTAGGGCACGTTCGGTATTAATCTAAAAAACGTCGAAAAAGTCGATATTTTCTCTTCTATAATCTTGATTATTCTGACCGGTATTTTACTCTTTCCCCATGAAATTTGCAGAAAAACATCACTGGAGAACAACTTGTCATG
>JAKQGS010000196.1 GCA_029556045.1 Pseudomonadota bacterium
CGCGGGACCACCCATGCCCCAGCCGTTTCATCATATCTTTCTTGGCGGTTTCATAGAGTTTTGGATCAATAGTAAACTCACCATAACCAAGGTATTCATAAAAAGCCTCTCCCTCATCCAAATTTCCAGAGGCAAGGTCGATCACCAGCTGTTCATCCACGTCCAGATGGTCCGCGATGGCTTTCATGGCCTGAATGGTGCGGATGTGTTTTTTACCCTTTTTCCAGTGACTGCAGTCCGCCGGATCAAACTTCAGGATTTGGCCCACGTCCTGGTCGATGACGCGGGCGGCGCCAAATTTATGATCAAGAACATGGCGGCAGAACTTAAACAGTTGGGCCGATTGCGGAAATTTTAAACTTGAGTCTTGATGCATGGACAACCACCTCTTGGAGTTTTTACAATTTTCCCATGCCTCTGCCTAATTCGTCAACAGGGGATGGTTGTTTGTTGATCCAAAAGGTTGGGGCGATGGGATCGCCCCGTTCCAGGTTTTATTCTTATTTCGGGAAGGTCGCGCTGATCTTGTAGACATTGACCGCGCTGAGGCACCATTGATCATCGTCGGTTTTCATCATGGTGACCCAGGCCAACCACTCCTGGCCATCAGGGATATTGGCCAATTCTGTGGCAACTTCCTCACCGATCACAACGAAAGGGGAGGTTTCCCCTCGTCCAAGTTCTCCCGTAAAGTCATTGGGAACCAGGGTCGTTAAGGTCCAGCCAGATGCGGCATCAAACTTCAATAGAACCTGTTTATGATTCTGGTCCCGGTAGCGGTAAGACTTGAGATTATAACAGGGGGCCAGCATGCTGGCGTACAACGTTGGGATGATGGAGCCGCCGCGTCCTTCCTCGATATCCTCAGCCATGGTCTGATATTCAAAGGATTCAAGCTTTTCGCAGATCTCCTGGACATTGGTGCTCTCGGCTGTTTCTCTAAAGCCATACTTGGGCGTGGTTTCAGCCTCGTCACCAGCGGGAAGCCGTTCCAGGATCGCGTCCGGGACTTCCGAGGCGAATGTGTGCAGTCGACTGCTTGATTCATGGTTTGAACTTTCACCGCAACCCAACAAAGTTGTGGTTAGAAATATGATGCCTATGAATGCTTTCATCGGATCCCCCTTTTTAAAAAAATTCGCTGGCTCTCATCCCTTCTCTGCAGAAAGTGGGCCAAATCGCAGGCGAGCGAATATGTAAAAAACACTATAAAATCAATATATTGCATATATATAAAAACGAAGGACAGCTGTCGGTGGCGAAACGACTGGGCCCTGATCACGGTGCTGTCGAAAAAAACGACAGGGGTGAAGCAGGTGTTCCTAAAGGCTGTTGCTGCCAAGGAAATTCGGTTAGTGTGAATGGGCAGGCGACTTGACAGTTGCTATTTCAAGATTAATTTAACGGTGGAGTGGTCTATCGTTGTACGGGATGAGGCGCATGTTGGAACCTCGGTTAATGGCGGAACATAACGATGACGAAACCGATCACGAATCGGGAATCGCTCTCAAAGACGATGTGGCGGTGCAGCCGCCTCGGCTATTTACGGTGTTGCTGTTGAACGATGACTATACTCCGATGGAGTTTGTGGTGGAGGTGCTGGAAAAGCACTTTGACAAGGATCATGCGGTCGCCACGGAGCTGATGATGAAAGTCCATCAGGAGGGTCGGGCGATTGCGGGGGTCTATCCTTATGAGATTGCAGAAACCAAGGTTTTGACGGTGACAGAAAAAGCACGAAAAGCAGGCTATCCGTTGCAGTGTACGTTGGAGAGGGATTCCTAAAAGGGAGGCGATTCCATGCTGAGCCAAGACCTGGAAGTCAGTCTGAATCTGGCGGTGACCGAGGCCACACGGCGGGGACACCCCTACGTGACGGTGGAGCATATACTCTTTGCGCTGCTGCACAATACCAAGGCCAAGGATGTGCTGGAGTCTTGCGGGGGATCCATCGATGCGATCCGCAACGATCTGGAAGGTTTTTTCCGCGACCATATTCAAGGGCCACCCTTAAAAGAAGGCCAACTACCGCAGCCCACCATTGGATTTCAGCGGGTGATCCAGCGGGCCGCTCAACAGGTCCAGGCAGCGGGTAAAGAAAAGATCCAGGGCGCCAATGTTCTGGTGGCCATTTTTTCCGAACGGGAGTCCTTTGCGGTTTATTATCTG
>JAKQGS010000204.1 GCA_029556045.1 Pseudomonadota bacterium
TTGCAGCTGCAATGCCGCTGTGCAGTGCGGCCCCCTTGCCTTCGTTTGTTAGGTGACGGAGGAGTCGGAGGGATGAGTGTTGGTGGCAAAGCTCCTCCATCACGGCCCAGGAATTGTCGGTGCTGCCATCATCCACCATGATGAATTCCACCTCAATGCCGTAGGATACAGCTGCCATGCGGGCAAAGGCCGCCGCCAACAGATGTTCTTCGTTATATACCGGTATGACGATGGAAAGCTTCGACATGGTAACCCTAAGTCTTGATTCGTTTTCCCAGACTACTTGATTTTATATCGGTGACCAACCGGAACCGCCCATCTGGGTAAAGAAAAGGGTGGAAAACCCAGGCGTGATGGCTAAAATAGTGGGACGATGCATGTTTTCGTCGATGACGCAGGGAGTTGTGCTCCATGAAAGATTTGTCGCTGGACAAAGAAGATTCAAACGATGCAGTGGCCATCAAGGAGCCCTCAGTGGGGGACAAGATCGCGCCTGCGGGGCGAATTGTGCGTATTTATTTTGCCCAGCCGGAGGATACGGAATACTGCTACCTGTGGGTGGGTCTTTTCCATCCGGGAACTCTCAGGCCACACGATTTGTATCAATGCACCTCTGTCAATGAGGTGTTTGAAAAAGCGGCTTTTGATGGACTGGCGGAGAGAGAACCGTTTATGCTTTCGGACACCTCCAAAAGCCCGCCACGGTTTACCTACCTTGTGCCAGAGCCTGGCATGAACCAGGAGCGGCGTTGGGCTACCGTTAATAATATCGTGGAGACCATCAAGGGTTGGGTGCCACAACCGGTGGGAATTTATATTGCACCGGAGCTGTTTGGCGATAGAAAAAGCCAGGACTTTCTGGTGGATTTGTTGGGACATTTTTTAATGAAAACGTCCTGCAATGACTTTTACCTATTGCCAGGGAAACACGGGATCAATGCCCTGTTGAATATTTCGCTGCGGCTAAAGGAGCAGTTTGAGGGGCAGGGTGTTGACATTAAAGTATATCACTAGAAGCCTCCCGCACGCCTAGCCATCCTATTTAATAGTTGATGAGATAGTAGAGCCATTTCAGGTATTCGTTAAAGACATCCAGGAACGTTCGCTCCTTTTGCCACCACATGTCAGGATTGCTTAAGGGGGATTGGGCGGCGGAAACCCTGATCTCAAAACCCTGTTGATTAACCCGATTGAAAATCCATTGAGCACGGGCGGTGTGATACCACGAGGTGACGAGGAGAAGTCGCCGGGGACGGGGGTTTTGGTTGGATAGATCAGCCAGAACCGCTTTGGCCTCTTCGATGGTGCTGGTGGCGTGGATATCGCTGATGATGCGCAGCCGTTCCGGTGGAACCCCAAGGCGGGCGAGATAGGAGGCGGTAGCTTCGGTGTCATTCACCTGGTAGCCGATCTCCACCAAGGGATTATCCTCCACCTGTGTGATGACGATTTGTGGGGCGGCACCCTGCAGCAATAGACGCGCTGCGTGGGGGGTGCGGGCCGCTACGTCCCCCATCAGAAGAATCATCACGTCGGCCTGCGGTGAGTTGGATTCATCAGCCATCAAAAGGCGCCCCATGGCGGGCAACCACTGGGCGCGCAGGGCATAAGCTCCGATCAGGGCGCCGATCAATAGACCCAATGTCAGTATTGTGACGTAGAGGGATTTCAAGCGACCCATCATCATCCTCTCATTAGATCTCCACGGTTCCCTTGAACACAAACTCCGTGGGACCTGCTAAAACCACGGGATCCTCTGCGGAGTCCTGTTTAACGTACAGT
Source organism: Pseudomonadota bacterium (assembly GCA_029556045.1). Next base: position 1,783 of record JAKQGS010000204.1, read on the forward strand.
CGCCCACCGGGCATGTCGATACCCACCCAGCTGGAGCGGGGGACAAAACCAGAGGCAAGGGCCAGAGAGCCGATGGCGCAGGCCCCACTGCCACAGGCTTGGGTTTCACCCGCACCCCGCTCCCAGACATAGGCTTCATAGAGTTCCGCGATGGGGCTACCCAGTATCTGGGTCGAGCGGCTGAGGTCTTCATCGGTGATGTCTTTGGCAGCCACCAAATGAACATTGATGCCATCCCAGGCGTCATTGGATTGCAGGGCGGGGCCGATTTTATGGAGCAACTCCCGCGATACGTTATCACTATTCACCACGATGTGATTGTTTTGAATATTAAAGGCCTGCACGCTATTGAATGGTTGTTTAATACCCTGCTGTTCTCGCACGGCATTGACGGCGGTACGGGCTGCTTGTTCCAAGGTGGCGGATTTGACAGCATCCGGATGACCCATGGTGACTGCCACAAAGGGATTTTTGGCGTTGACGAGTTTGCCGCGGCCCAAAAACCGGCAACTGACCGCGTGGTGCCCCACTGTTAGAACCAGAGAGTCAGCGATCTCCGGTTGCGGCGTGAGAGTTTGCAGACGGCGCAGGGTGCTGGCCGCAGCGCAACGGAGGCCATTGCCACAGGTGGCCGCCAGACTGCCATCGCTATTGATGATGGTGACATGGTGGGACTGTGGGTCACGAATCGAGTTGATGTGCATGACAATGATGCCATCCGACCCAATCCCGTCACCGTTTCGGCTGCACAGACGGGGGGTCTGCCGAATCAGGCTCTTTAATGCCACTTCGTCCAAATCGGACCAGAAAATGATAAAGTCGTTGCGGCAGCCATGCCATTTTTCAAATGATAGTTCCATATAGTTTAAGCCCTAAGAGATTCGTCGTTGTGTTTCAGGCGATAGCCGCGACCGCGCACGCTCTCCAGTGTTAAACCGCAGGACGGATGTCGTTCGATCACCTTGCGCAGGCGCATGATAAAATTGTCAACGGTGCGGGTCTCAATCGAACCGCTCAGGCCCCAGACCTTTTCCAAGAGCTGCTTGCGGGATACCACCCGGTTCACATGATGGATCAATTCCGCCAGCACCTGTGCTTCCAATGCCGTCAATGTTTCTTTGGAATCTGGAGAATGGAGGACCAGTTCATCGATGTTCAGGGTCAGTGAGCCCAGATTCAACAGATTGGCAGCATCCAGCACATTGGGTTGATTCGTGCGGAGTAGAGAGGATCGTTCGGCCATCCGTTTCACCCGCAGGAGAAATTCCTTCAAGTGAAAGGGTTTGGTCATGTAGTCGTCGGCTCCGCACTCCAATCCCGTAATGATGTCGTCTTCCGCAGCTTTGGCGGTTAACATGAGGATGCCGGTTTTGCCGTCGGTTTTGCGGATGGTGCGGGCCACATCAAACCCATTGATTTCCGGCATCATGACATCCAATACCACCAGATCAAAGGGTCCACTCTGGCGGAAAAGATCCAAAGCCACCTGGCCGTTGGTGGCGGGTATCACCTCATAGCCTTCCCGCTGCAGATTAAAATTGAGGTTAAATGCCAAATGAGGCTCGTCCTCTGCCAGAAGAATTCTTTTTTTATGATCGATCATGGTTTACGTCTCTTGCAACCCGTGCAGTGGGAGTTCTACTGTAAATTTGGCACCTTTGCCACGCCCTTCACTTTCGGCCCAAACCCGGCCGCCCAAATGCTGCACCGAAGAGTGGACAATGAATAGACCCACCCCGGTCCCCTTGATCGCTTTTTCAGCAGCAATCGCGCCACGCTCAAACATTTTGAAGATGCGCTTCAGATCGCTGGCGTTGATGCCATATCCCTTATCCTCAACGGAGAAGCGGATGCGATCGTTTTCCACCGTAGCCGCAAGGGTGATGGCAGTGTCTGGCGGTGAATACTTGATGGCGTTTTCCAACAAGTTGCCCAGGATCAGGACCAGTGAGAGACGAATCTCCTGAATCTCCAGATCGGGTGGGCATTGAATAGAAAGCCTTTCCCTCAGATTTTTGTCAAGATAATTGGCCTGATCCGCGACGTCCTGCAGAAGTCCCAAAACGGTGATGGACTCCTTCTCGGTGTCAAAATCCACGATGCCGCGATCCAGCTTGGATGAGATCAGAATGCGATCCACCAGAACGGTTAAACGCTCAATGTCCCGTTCCACCATTTGAAAGATCTGGTCTTGTATATCCGGGGGTGTTGTGCCTGATTGCAGGGTTTCAAAGGATAGTTGCAGGCTGGCCAGTGGAGATCGCAGTTCATGGGTAACGCTTGAAACAAACGATCCCTGTTGATTGATGCGGCTGCTTTGCTTTTGGGCGTATGCGAACAACAGCACCACACCCACCAGGATAATACCCAAAAGGATGCACCCAACTGTCAGGAAAAGAATACCGTAGGTGGGGGTGATGTTTTTCTCGCCGATACTGATGGCCAATGCTGCTAGCGTCTCATTTTGGTTTACAAACCAGATAATCCACAGAATGATGATGGCGAGCCAAACCACCTGCAGGCCGATGAAAACCACCACGGGATGGATTAAGAATTGAATCAATCGAGCGAGCGCATTGGGGTGGTTTATCGATTTCATGTCATTTATTGGCGGCAGCAACCGCCATGGCCCTCTTCAAATCCAGTGTCTGACGTTTCATCTCTATGGTTACCAGATTTGTGAGAAGTTGTGTCAGATTAAATTGCTGGGCGTCGGAAACATACTCAAACGATACGGCCACCAGGTTCCCAGAGATATAGACACGGCGTATTTTGGCAGAAAGTTTCAAAAAATCCCCCTGGTCAAGACCGAGGATTTCCCCGATGGGGATATTGAGCCTGATCTGATCGCCCTCTTTGAAGATAAAATCCTTAGTTCCTTGGATCAAGGCCCCATATAGGCTGAGATCCAGAATGCGGGCAGGAAAGGTTTGATCCTTGATCAGGTGAAAGAAGGTGATGGGCAGGTTTACCTTATAGCGGCGGGCCCGTCTCAGGTTTTGGTTTTCAATGCCGTTTTTGATGCGGGAGTAGAGTTTGCTGCGATTGATGTCGGGATAAAAATGATAATCGTCAATTTCATGGTAGAGAAAGAGTGATTGGTGATAGAGCTCCACCAAACGCCGTGGGTTTTTGGTGAGAAAAAGTACAGGGATACGCTCACTTTGTCGCTTGGATTTGAGAGCCCCGACCATCTCCATCACCTTGTTATCTTCATCAAACTGGTCATCAATGATCAATAGGGAAATGTTGCGATTGAATTGACGCATCAGGTCTTTGGGGGTCTTGGGAGTTGAAAGGGCAATATTGGGATAGGATTTGCGTAGATAGGCCTCCACCGCAATGGCTGTCTCGCGGGGGAACTCCGGTGAAAAGGCCGCGAGGACGTAGTTTTTACGCTTTTTGCGCGGAGCCTGCAGGTAGGTCGTAATGTCCGCCTGACTTTTTTCTTCCCTGTTTTTTTCTGACTCATCTTTGGCTGTGGACGACTGCGCGGTGGCTGTTTTTTCGCTC
>JAKQGS010000220.1 GCA_029556045.1 Pseudomonadota bacterium
AGGTGGAGTCCGGCCTGGAAAATCTCACACCACCAACGGTGGCCGAAGCGGATTTTCTCAAGGCGATGCATGCGGATCCTCACGAACGGCTGGCCTGCCAGTGTCGGATCATGGGTCCGGTGACGGTGCAAGTCCCGTCCCCTTGAAATTCATCATTCTCAGAGGGAAAGCCGTTTAAACACCACCTCCGGGATCAGGCGGATGATCAGCATGATATAGCGCCAGAACCACGGCAGATACACCGTATGACACCCGTGGGCAATCGCACGCACAATGCCGTGGGCCACCACCTCTGGCTGCACAAACAGCACTCCCTGTTTGAGGTGCGCCGTCATCGGGGTGGACACAAAACCCGGTTTGATGTTGACCACCGCCACACCATGGCGAAACAGGCGCCCTCGCAATCCATCCACAAACACCGACAGTGCTCCCTTGGCGGCCCCATAAACATAGTTGGAGGGCCGTCCCCGATCGCCCGCCACCGAAGTGATCACGGCGAGGGTGCCCTGACCCTGCCGTTCCATCACCGGTGTCAGCAGCGCCAGCAGCGACATGTGGCTGATGGCATTGTCTCGCATGACGTCCGCCAGCAGAGCGGGTTGCACGGAAGCGGTTTCCTGATCCCCGAGGGTACCGTGGGCCAGCAGTACCACGTCCAACCGCTTGGCGTCCGCCGTCAGACGCTGGATCAAAGCCTCGTGTTGTTCTATTTGGCTCAGATCCTGTTGCATCGACTGAACGGAGGCAGCTCCCACCACTTTAAGATGGGCCTGCAGACGTTCCAGTTTGGCGGCGGATCGTCCAACCAGAACCAGGTGGTTCTGCTGTCGGGCATAGATCTCCGCGCAGGCGGCGGCGATGGCGGACGTGGCGCCGATGATCACGATGGTACGGGACGATGGGGTGGATTTGGTCACGGATTAACGCGCCTCCAAAAAGACGATGAAAAATGGGGATCAAGCCAGGCCTTCATGTGTTGAGCCTGCGGATAGTAACGGGCAAAAGCCGCGGGTGACATGGTGGCATCTTTGGCGGGATAGACCCGTCCATCGGCGGATAACACCTGGTCTTCCAGTTGCCGCAACAGGGTGAGGGTCTCGTCGCCGCGGTTGGCAAAATCCATGGCGATGGTGATACCCCGCATGGGAAACGACAACAATCCCGGCGATATCATGGGGCCAAACTTTTTAGCGACGGTTAAAAACGAAGCCCGTCCTGATGCGGCGACGGTTTCCAGTAGCCGGACAACCGCCGCCTCCCGCCCCATTGGGATAACAAACTGAAACTGAAAAAATCCCCGTCTGCCATAGAGGCGATTCCAATTGTGCACACTGTCCAACGGGTAAAAAAACGGGTCAAAGTGCACGGTTTTTCGAGCGTGGCGGGACCACTGCCGGCGATAATAGGCTTGATTCATCATTTGGATCGATAGGGGATTTAACACCCATTCTGGCAGATCGCAGGGAAACGGTTTTGCCAGAGCGCGATGAGGGCGGCGATCCAGGCGGGGAGTGGCTGCCGCATGATTACCCCGGAAAAATATGCCCCGCCCCAGATGGCGGCCGCGGCTCATATTGTCCATCCAGGCCACCGTGTACTCAAAATGGGCGTCCGACTCATGGCACAGGGTGAAAAATTCCTCCACATTGCGGAATTTAACCGATTCCACATCGATCCAGGCGTTGGCGATCGGAATCAATTTGATTTCCGCCCAGGTGATCAGGCCGGTCAATCCCAGACCTCCAATCGTGGCGGCATATAATTCCGGGTTTTGGCTGTCGCTGCAGACCAGGCGATCCCCGCTACTGCGCAGAATCTCCAATTGCCGCACGTGGCAGCCGAAGGTGCCGCGGGCATGGTGGTTCTTTCCATGCACATCGTTGGCGATCGCTCCCCCCACCGTGACAAACTTGGTGCCAGGGGTGACTGGGAGAAACCAACCGGCCGGCACCACCAGCTGCAGGATTTCTGCCAGGGTTACCCCGGCTTCGCAGGTGAGTACCCCGAGATTGTGATCAAACGCCAGAAAGCGGTTCAGGTGGCGGGTGACGATCAGAGTGCCGCCGTCATTCTGACAGGAGTCCCCGTAACTACGTCCCAGCCCATAGGGCAATAGGGATGGTTCCGCCTCACTCCATGCCCGCAGGTTCACATCGGAGAGCCAATAGGGGGTGATTACCCCCTGGCTTGCTGGCCGGGTGCGTCCCCAGGATGCTATTCCCGTGCATGTCAGCGATACCCGCTTGCGATCATCCAAATCAATCCACCTATACCGATCATGATGTAACTGACACGATCCTTCAGGGCGAAAACCAGGGGATCGGTATGCATTTCGCCGCGGTGAGATTTGAGCCACATGCGGCTGATCCAATAGAGAAGAAACGGACAAACCAGCCACAGGATCTTCGGATTGCGGTAATGACTGCCCGAGGCCTGTTCACTGCTGATGTAGAGAGCAAAAACCAGAACCGAGATATAACCGGCAGCGGTGCCCAGGCTTGCCAATTGTGGCAGATCATCGAGACGATAGCCGCGGCGTTTGTTGGCGCTGCGTTTGTGGGCCTCCATCAGAATCAATTCAGAGCAGCGTTTCACCATGGCGAGGCTCAGGAAGAAAAAAACCGAAAAAGTGAGCAACCAATCCGAAATGCGGATACCGGTGGCGACGCTACCGGCGTATATACGCCAGGTGTACAGGGTGGCCAGAATCAAAATATCGGCAATCACGATGCGCTTCAGGTGAAACGAATAGACGGTGGTGATGACAAAATACTGCACCAACACCCAAAAAAACTCCGGTGAAATCCACCAGGCAGCGGCGAATCCCAGTCCAAAACAGATGGGCATCAGGAAAAACCCATACCATAGGGGTAAATCACCGGAGGCGAATGGGCGTTTTTTATTGTCGGGATGCACTCGGTCCGACTCCAGATCCAGCAGATCGTTCACCAGGTAAACGGAGGAACTCACCAGGGAAAAAGCGATAAAGCCCTGCAATGCTGCCAGGATCAGAGGGAGTTTGGTGAGATTGTGGGACAGAGCCAGGGGACTCAGGATCAACACGTTTTTGGACCATTGATGCACCCGCACCGCTTTGAGCATCAGCAGCACGCGATTTTTTTCGGGCGTAAATACCCGCTCCACCTGAAAGCGGCTTTCCACCCGCGACGTCAGCCACCGGGGAGCATTGACGACGATGGCCCCCTTGGCCTCCCGCCACACCTGCAGGTCCACCGGTGCATTGCCGGCATAGACATAGTCGTCGTGTCCCAAAAACTCCCGGATAGCCTGGGCTTTGGCAGTCCCCCGCAGGTTGGTGGTGCGGCTGCCCATGACATCGTCAAAGATCCCCAGGTACTCCGCCACATCCACCGCCATTTCGTGGTGGGATGCGGTAACCAGGTAGAGGTGACGTCCCATTTTTTTCTGCTCCCGCAGAAAATCCAGAAACTCCTCGTTGTAGGGCAGCGATGAGGCGTCCAACTTGGTGCGTGAGAAAATCTGGTATTTGAAGTGGACCTTGCCCCGCAGCAACCAGAACGGGAACAGGATCGCCAAAAACACGTTGTCCCGCAGCAACTGAAAGACGCTTTCGATCAGCGCGTCGGATTTGATAAGGGTGCCATCCAGGTCCACAAACAGGGGCAGCAGGGAGGCATGGGAGTTGGAACTCATCGGTACACCCTTAGTTCAAGGTTTTGCAGCAACGGAAGCCCAGGTGATAATTGTGATGGCTGTGATCGTCGTTGACCCGCGTGCCATGCCAATAGGGAGCCCGCCACCGGCATTGATCCGGATGGGCCTGATACTTATCCCAGATGAACCAACTGCCTTTCATCTCTGTCACCCCCAGTTTGGTGCTGCCCTTGGAGGACATTTGGGATTCTTCGAGCGGAAGGTTCATGTGCTCGGCGGCATTACCATGCTGGTCGTAAACCCCCAGCGAACTTTTGCAGTCGGGGAATGATCCGGCAGGGTAGGTGTTGGAACCACAACGTTTCCAATCGCCGCCATTGCAATCAGCGGCCTTGGTGCTGTTCTGGCCACACACACCCTTTTGAAACTGTTTGCCGTAGGCCCAAACCTTGTTTTTATCATCGGCGCTGTTGTGAGCGGCGCGCATGCGTTTAACCGCCGTGTTGGCATCCACTCCTTTGGCCAGTTCAAAACGATAGTCCGCCGGTAACAGGGCTCCGGCGCAACCGCCCTCCCATTCGTGGGTATCACACATCCGCTTGCCCATGGCCTCGCAGATTTCCGCCGCTTCCTTTGCTTTGACCCACACCACCGGATAATCACAGGGCACGTTGGGGAATTCAAACTGGTCGATACAGGCCTTGGCCTGCTCCGGTTTTTCTTTCGCGGGATCGTAAAGGGGGGCCATGTATTTGCCGCCGCATATTTTTTCAAAGGCGGGGTTGTCAAAATTCACGCCGGCTTTTTTCGCTTTGTCCTGGCATTCAGTGCGGCTTAGTGGGTGCTTGGTTACGGCGGGATTACCCTGTCCCATCCAGGGGGCGCGATCAAAGATCCCTTTCACTTTACTCAGCTGCTCGGGGGACAGTTTATGGATGTCCGCCAGCTCCTTGTAGATGGCTTCCCGTTGCTCCGCCACGGTTTCGGCGTGTGCGGACGTCTCCCGGCACCACCCTCCGGTCCACATCGCCGCCATCCCCAACACCAAAATTCCACGCAACAAACCACCGCGCCTGAGCATAAAGTGCCATCCTCTTCTGTGACCATATCAATCATGAAATGCTACTTATGAGGGTATCATCGTTGGCGGCGGGTCAAAAAGAAAAAATCACGGTTATCGGGATAACCAATAAAGCGGGGGACGTTGCCCTTAAATCGCTCATCCAACACTTTCATCCCGGCGATGAGGTGCTGCGGCACCGGACCCAGCTCTTTGTCATGCTGGTAAACGGCCAGATAAGTATGTTCCAATGCGTTCATATCGAGGTGAAAGCCGTAGCGGCATTGATAGGCTTGAAAGATGCGAGCCATGGCAGAAGGGGTCACGCTAGAAAAATAGGCGTAGATCAGATATTTTTTTCCCTGATTTTCCTGAAGACAGACCCCCGCCCGCAACGATCGGAACTTCATGTCCTGGGATCCCGACCAATTGCCATGGGTCCAGTTGCTCACCAGCTTGCCCGGCAGCGGTTTGCCGGTGGCTTCGTCAAAGTCGATCACCGGGACCCCGTTTTGGCGGGCGTGCAGGATCTCGGGAATCCGGACGTCATCCGCCTTGGTCCACGTTTTCATGTCTACGGTGCCGTCTTTCATGATGAGCAGGGTGGCCAGATGGGGCTGCAGGGTGCTGAAGACCACGCCGTTTTCAATCACCCCGTAGTGACTGCCTTTATTGATCTTGGCCAGTGCCCCCCATCGAAAGGCGGAATGACTGCGTTTGAAACCGCCGGTGAATGTGGCGGCCACGGTTTTGGTGTCTTCGGGCGTCAGCATGCCGGTCACCACGAGTGGATCGATGGTCCCGATACCATCCGGTCCCGGCAGCGTTTTATCCATCACTTCCGGCAGGGTCCGCTCGGACCAGTCCACCCGCGGGTGGTCGGTACCCAGGGCAAATTGCAGATTGAACTGACTCAGATCAAAGGCCACCAGGTAACTCAGGGCGGTGTTTTCCACGTTATCAAGTTTTTTCACGATCTGCGGATAGCTGGCCATGATGTCTGCATCGATGAATTCCGGTTCTATGACGCTGGTGTAAATCCCAGTCTGTCTTTTGATGGGGACCCATTGACCGACTTTCAGGGGGACGTTTTTAAATTCATCGGGCAGGGGAAGCCCCAACTCCTTGGGGACCAGGGTGGTGTTCACCGCCTCTGGGCGGATCAGAGCGGCGACCGGCCCGGTGGGTATTTGCGCGGTACCGGCTCCCTGGCCGTGACCGGCTTCGGCCGTGATGAGGTAAGCGTCCTTATAAACGGTTTCTTTCACAAAGCTGGTGATGGCTTCGCCCCCCCACACTCTTTCACGCAGAAACTCCACGATCCATTCTTTAGTGGTGCGATACCCTTCGATGCGATTGCGCAGGTATAGCCGGCCATCACAGAGCGGCACATAGGGTTTGGTGACCTCCCGTGCGATCCTTAGCGGAGATTTTTTGCCCCCAGACCATAAAGGGCAGGGCGTTGGTTTGCCATCCGGTCCTGTTAACATCAACCCCTCTTTGAAGTCTGGAGAAATGCGCACGGCTTGCCGTGTTCCCGCGATGTTCTCCAAATGGTAATAGGCGATGGTATTCTGGATCGGCCATTGGACGCGCAGGACCATCCACTTGTTGATGCTCGGGTTCAGATTGGTCAGGGTGACTTTGACTTTGGCATCCCCCTCCTGCCATTCCAGATCATGGAACTGCCGACCCGGCTGGATATCGAGAATCGTGAGAGCTCTCTTCGCATGGGGTGTCGCAGGTTTTGGCGTTGCTGGCGTTGCTGGCGTTGCTGGCGGTGGCGGGGTCTCCAGTTCCGTGCTCGATGTCTGAACGGTTTTGTCCGGGGCAGGCTCCCCCATGGGTTCATCGGGCGCGGGTGCTGACGCAACGGGAGCCTCGGGCGTTGCGCTTGGTTGTGCCACAACCGGGGCCTTGTCCTCCGGAGCCATCTTGACGTCCGGAGCCGAGTCTTCCCACCGGCTTACAAATTGGATATTGGAGGCTGCGGGATCTGCGGCGGTGGAGAGTTCTGTGGTGTCTAGAAACAATTCCTGTGCCTGCGCCAGCGACGGGCCAGCCCCCCAGGCGATCACTGCCCATGCCGCCAGCCAGGCGGAAAACCAAGGAGAAGCCTCACGGATCTTCATGCTAAAACTTCTTTGTTTTTCGCTGGTTAGTCCAATCTTAGGTTTTGCTTTTCCTGATTTCATAAATCCGTCATAATTTGAAAAATATCCGGTCGCCATTCGTCTCGTCCATGGGGTTGTCGAACCTAAGTGGATCGGACTTAACCTTCACATCGCAAGTGAGCGATTTGTCTTAATAAATTCTTAGGCAGATTGTGAAATACCGGTAAAAGATTTTGTGAGGCTGGGGTAATGTCATTATTAGATGCAATGAATACAGGGGTTTAATAATGATAAGAAGACTGGTGCTGACCGCCACCCTGGCCCTGAGTCTCTCCGGCTGCGCCAGCATTCGCAACTTTTTTTTCGGCAACGATGTGATCAATGCCGGCAATAAACTTACCATAACCACATTCCCCGCTCGCAGCTCCAACGCTTCGGATGGCCGATCCTTTATGCGAACCCTGACCCCTCTGAGTCTGGAGACGCGGGAAGAAGCCATTCTCAAAGAACTGCGGCGTGGCAATATCCCCGAGTACCAGCGGACCTTCCGCAAGGTGAATCTGCCGGTTATGCGGGGCATCGGCCTGGATCATATCAAAGAAGCTTATATCTGGGTTGCCAGTGATTACCTGGCGGTGGGATCCAACCGCGACAGCGTGCGTGTACCGATGAATCCCATCACCGCTCAAAAACTTGCGGACCAATTTGGCTGCATCCTGCCCACCGCCAAAATGGTGGACCTGATTTACCGAGCTGCTGAAACCAAATTACCCCCAGCTCCCAAACCCCCTGGACCCCAGATGACCTCCATACCCTATTATCTGGAGCATCAGTCTTCCATTCAGTCGCAATTGGGAGGTGATCGTTTTCAAGGGAAATTGGTGGCGGGCCATAAAAAGGATATCGTGCTGACCAATCGCCTGGCGACGCAACCCCGCAAGGTGGCGATTTACGGTTGGCATCGCCTCAATGGACGACCCATTCAACCGGTGAGCCTCGTGCATGGTATTCATTATGCGGATTATTCGCACGGTCTGCGGCTGGTCTATGGCCAGATGGTGATCAATGGTTCCAGTATGGCGGTGCGGGATGTTCTGCGGGACGCCAAACTATCGGCCCTCCTGAGCAACGAAGGACCGCTGCGTGTTCTCCGTGTGGATGGGGGAGGATTCCCGTCGTCCTGAGGCGCTGGCGCGAAATTGAAAAATTGCTGCGTTGTCTCAAAAAATCCCGCCTCGCCGTACCCAAACGTACTGCCTTCGTCGGGATTTTTTGTTCCGCCATGTCCTTTTTCAATTTGGCGCCAGCGCTGAGAGATTTATTTCATGCGAGCGTCTGTTTAGGCTCATCTCCACTCCGTATGGTATAATCTGTGGAATAGTATTCAAACTGAGGATGAATTATGCCAAAACCCTTTGGCCAATACCTGTTGGAAAACGGTGTGGTGGATCTTCAGTCATTGCTGGAAGCTTTGATTGAACAGCATGAGCATACCCCGACGCCCGCTTCCATTGTTTTCAAGCATAAGCTTTTACCAGCCGACAAGCTGTTTGCGGTTCTGAACCTGCAAAACGAGCGTTCCATCGGTTTTCGTGACTCCTGCCGTGCGCTGGGATTATGGACGAGTGATATTGAATCCCGTGTCATGTCCATCATCAACCAGGCGCGGCGGCCCTTGGGCCAGATTCTGGTGATGCATGGGAAGGCCACCTTTCAGGATATTACGAAAGCACTGGATCAATACGTTTGGGAGCTGACCCATCGACAGAATGGCGGAGCAGGATCCGTCCAACCGGCTATTGAAATGGCACGATTGGCGTCTGGAATTTTTTTCGGAGTCAACAAACAAAAACCCCACGGGGGAGATTTACGGACGGCCCTGTTTAATGAATACTTCAAAATGCTCTCCGATGATCGTTTTAAGGAACTGGAGGAGACATTCGAGTCATGGCCGGTGTTGTTTGGTAAAAGCTTGAAAAAGAGTGTGGAGGGCGTGTTGGGCGGCTTCAGCGAAATCGCCGCCGCAGCGCGTTTTATCCAAGCCTTCCATTCACAGCAGCTGATCGATGCCATGTCAGCATTGCTGGGGACCATGACCGAGCATGTTGAAAAGATGTCCCGTAGCCGTTTGGAGTATGTGGTGACGGCGCTGATGGACGGCCTGGAGCTGCTGTGGAAGATACGCCATTTTATGGAAATGGATCTATCGGAGAACGGCTTCTGGGGAGAAGCTCCCCAGCGGGGCCGCTACGACAAGATTCTGCAGTCCCTCGCCAAAGCACGGGACAGTATCGTTGCAGGACCGTGATCCTGCGTCGGGAAATTCTTAAATCAATGGGATGGCTAAGGAGCATAGACCGATGGATCTCAATGAACAGTCGTTGAAGCAGGAATTTTTAACGGAAGCTGTTGAAATGCTGGACGATGTGGAGGCTGCGTTTATCCAGTTTGAAAAGAATCCCTCGCAAGAAGTGATCGACCGCATCTTTCGGCTGGCTCATACCATCAAAGGCTCCGCACTTTCGGTCGGTTTTGAACATCTGGGGGGGTTCGCTCATATCGTGGAGGCTCTTTTGAGCAAACTGCGGGGCCAGGAGATGCAGACCACGCCGGAAATCACCGACGTCCTGCTCCGTTCGAATGATGCCCTGCGGACTTATGTCAATCTTCTGCGTCAGGATATCAGTGCGGCAATGGACACCACCTCCCTGGCGGATGAGATTCGCCTATTGATCGAAGATGCCGGCGGTCAGGTGCAGGGGGTTTTGGGTGGGGGCGGTGGTGGTTTTGGATTTTTTGACGATGAGCCGGATGCCGCTCCCGCAACGGGGGACAATGCTCCGGCGCAGTATTCTCCCCTATGGGGCCGGCGTATTCCCCATGTGATGGTTCTCGATGATGAGGCTGAGTTTCGTGATATCACCACAGACAGACTCAAAGCGATGCGGGTGCGGGTCACCATCTGCACTGATGCCTTTGAAGCTCTGGAGCATTTGAAAAAAAGCCGGGTCGATCTCATCATTGCGGATGTCCGTCTGGAGTCCATGTCGGGGGAAGAATTTTTTGGCCGCATTCCCTCGGGTCAGCAGCATATCCCGGTCATATTCTATTCTGGTCATGTGGCTCCCCACGACGTGCAGCGATTGATGGATCTTGGTGCCTTTGACTTTCTCGCAAAGCCCGCTCATGCCACGCGATTCCATGCGGCAGTCCAGAATGCTTTGCGGGGTAAGTACTTCAGTGATGCAGTGGTGAAGTTGTCGACCCTCAATTTTAAAGGTTACCTGGCCATGCAGAAAATAATGCGGGCTTTGGAGGGCAAAATCCCCCCGGCAATGGCGGACGAACAGAAAAACCTGGAGACATTTCTCGATCAGATCGGAGGCATCACCAACCATCTGATTCATCCCGACCATCGGCGCTGACGGGCGTCCCGGCTTCTTGATGTAACGTCACAATTCCAGCCGGGACGGCTCTATCCCATATCTGCAAGGAGCGCGACTTGCTGTGACGTTTCCGTTCTTCTGACCTCAGGGTATAAAGGCAAAAACCCTTTCCCTTCTTATTCACAATCGATCGGATCTTGATCGATGTCAAAGCGCTCACTACAGGCCTGCATGATGGTTTGAGACAATTCAGTAGTTGATTCGGCCTCGCCGCCACAGTCCCATACCTCGTCTCCGGTAAATCCAATGTCAGGAGCCGAACTTGGGATGTCGAGTTGGTCAAGGTCCTCTACCTTGGGAATTCGGGATGAATTGTTATCAACGTCCCCTGAGTCTCCATTCCATCCCTCGACGGCCGTCGAGATATCGCTGAACATTGCGGCTCCATCGCCGATGGCCAGCTTGGTGATGGCATAAGCACTGCTATCAGTATTGGTATCCAGGAGTTCTGCAAATGCGGCAAAGTTGATATCACCCGCGTCGTGGCTATACCCCACCAATTGGAAGTTATTGTCACTTTGCGTAATGTCACGACGGGTAAAGCGGGCAACGTCACCTGAAGCATCACATGTTGTCACCGATTGGGTGGCAATTTTTTTCAGACCAACCAGTTTACCTTCGTTATTAACCTTAGAGGTGACGACTGACTTTGAAAATCCGCTTGTATCTCCTGAACAGCTTGGGCTGCTTCCACCTGGGTGCTCGCGCTTTGAAGTGAGGGTCACATCGTAATCGTCAATGGCGACTGCAAAGTAATGAGTTTGGCGGTTAGAGTTGCAGGCATGCATTGTCAGGCTGGAAATTCCGGTTTTGCTGCCGTTGATCTTTAGCTTGATTTTGTAGGACTGGCTGCCGAATCCCCAATTCACAATATGGTCTTTGCCGTCCCATAGCGTATCACTATCGCCGTAAGTGCCACGCAACATACATTGCATCGAATCGGTTGATCCTGCATCCTGAAAAAACTTGTAGGCTTCATTGATTGCGCGACAACCAGCCTTGCTCTTGCCGTTGGCGTCAAACACCGCGCCAACCTCTGAGGCGCTCTTTCCAAGGGAAACCCCCGAATTGGCAATGAGGGACACCGAGAGATTACCGATATTTAAAGAGTTAAAGCTCGCGGCTTCTTCCGCTTCAGGTGTATCTGTTGTAGCAACGTAAGCAACCACCGGATCCGTGACATTGGGCAGACTTTCCAACGGAATATTGATCGCCAGTGACCCCGCGTTGTCTGGTGGTGTCTCGTCTTCCGTTTCGCCACCTGTTGTCGTCGTGGGTGTGTTTTTGTCCTCCCCTTTATCGGTGCAGTGGGTGAGGAATAGGCTCGCAAAAACGACAAAAAACGAAATCTTCATAGTATTAGTTCTCCAGACACAGGTTGGCAATACGTTCAAATCTTGCGAACGAACAGACTTTTCTGCCATCGGTCAAGGAGCTCAAAATATAAGAAAAAAAATATAATTTATGAAAAAACGAATGGTTAGCTGACTATTTGGCACGGACTATTCAAGAAACTTAAAACCATACCGAACCACATGGTCATCCATCAGGCGCTTCCACACCACTTCTGCCAGTAGGGGAGCCAGTTCACCCACTTTTACCCGACAGTGATCCCCGACACCCAGGTTGATGTAATCCAGGGTGATGATGCTACACCCGCCCATGGGGGATTCATTTACAATCAATCCGACGGTTTGTGGTTTAAAGGCGTGCCCGCCCGCATCGCCATCAATCTCGGCATAGGCCATAGGGTCTGGTTTAAAACGAATATGTTTGCGTTTGTTGTTCGCTTCATGCATGAACGAATCCTCTGGAAGCAGGTTGTTGAATTTATGAAAATTATATCATATCGGACCGTTTATGCGTCAGGGGAGCGTCGATGAAAGTGTCAGGCATTGCACTGTTGCTTATGGGAATCCTCTTTGGAGCCGTCCCGACGGCATGGGGCTGGGGAGAGGGTGGGCATGATACCGTCACCCGCGTGGCGGCTCGACTGCTGCAGGCTCAAACCCAAAACAGTGCAGGAGCCCCCTGGGGGCAACTGGTGGCAGGCAAGGAAAACATGCTGGCCCACCTTTCCAATGTCCCCGATATCGTCTGGCGTAATCAACCCGAGTTGAAGGACCTCAATGGTCCAACCCACTTCGTGGATCTGGAATACTATGTGGGCGCGCCGGTTGACCTTAAAAAGTTGCTCCTGAAGGATCTGCCACTGAAAGCATCGCAGGTCACCCCGTCCTATTTTTCCCGCTATCGTAAAGATGCTGATGCCTCGTTGCCGATAACTCTCCCTGAATTTTTAAAGATGGCAGGCAGCGCACCGTTTCGGGTGGGGCAACTTTACCATTTTATGGTCAAAGCTCTACGGGATGCCGCTGGGGGGAAGGCCGGTGCTGACCGCAAGGCCCCTTTAGAGACCCCGGTTAATCAGGCTCTGCTGATGGGTGGTCTGATGTCCCATTTTATAGGTGACCTGGCGAACCCCCATCATACCACCGTGGATTACGATGGCTGGGGCCGCAAGCAGGGTGGGATTCATAGCTATTTTGAAGAGAAGCAGGTCAATGCCCAGTCGTTGGCACTGGCTCAGGAGGTTTTTGAATCGGCCCGCAAGCATAGGCCCCTGGCAGCTCTCCTGCAGCGCCACCGTCTGGATACCAGTCGTCCTTTGGATCCCACTCTGATCGCTTGGATTGTTGTTCTCGACAGTTATGCTGAACTGGACCCTCTTTTTAAGCTGGATCGCCGGGTCAGTCTGCAGCAGGAGTCCACCCCCCAAAAGTCCCCGCAGTCCGCCAAACGCAAGCCACC
>JAKQGS010000224.1 GCA_029556045.1 Pseudomonadota bacterium
GTCCATCGCCGAGATTTTTATTCACAATGCCTCCATGCTTGTGAACCACCTCGGAAATATCCGCCAAAACATCCTTTAAATGATCAAACGCTATACGGGGGAGTTGGTTTTCTGCCATCAATGAAAAACCGACAATGTCAATGAACATAACGGTTACAACCCGCTCGCGCGCTTCAAAGTTAAGGAGTTCAGGATTCTTTGCCATGGCCGCGATTTCTTGCGGCGCCACCATGCCATCGAAGGCATTGTGTATAAACTGGGACTTTTTCTCCGCCACGCGGGCTTTCTCGACAAAGATGGTCACCGCCGATGCCAGAAATGAAAGCGTTGGTAAAATCCAAGGAATGACCAAATCCCGGAAGGAAAAAAGATAAAGGACCAGGCTGATCCACAGTGATATTCCCACGACCATCGAAATACCAAACCCGATGGGGCCGAAGGCCACACCCAGGGCAAGGCCCGCCAGAATCATGCCAATAAAAATGCTCTCCCGCACGGTGACAGGTTTGAGCCAATCTTTCGTCATCATACTATTAAGAAAGGCAAGATGCGCGTAGCCGGCCGGCATGTTACCAAATGGGGTCATCTTAAAGTCCGTATTGCCGGTGTAAATGTAGGGCATGATATAGACGACATCTCCGGCTTTGATGCCCGGAGCCGCAGCGCCTTTGTGCGCCGCACTCAGCAAACCATGCAATGGTTTCGTAATCTTAAGATATGCGGCGAATGTATTAAAATTCAGCATCGTGAAACCTTCACGATCCTGTGGCACTGGGGAACCATAGGACGTCAGTCCATTTTTGGTAAATTTGTGACCACTATCAGTCAACATCATGAAATGGGGGATCGCTGTTGTATCGTTGATGCGGAGATAAGGAGCTGTACGGCCATCACCCAGGTAGATGATATGACCGATGTAACGAAATGCGTCCAAAAGCATGGCATTGGGCCCATAGAGATAAACGCTGCGAGCTACCGGAAGATTCAGTTCAGCTGCTTTACGTACCTGCTGCGCTTTGGTTAATCTGCCGTATTTGATACGCCGCGGCAATTGAAAGGCATCACGATCGGTGCTGATTGTGTCTCGGTGCGGGGGTTTCTGCGGCGCCGTAAATCCCCCCACCACGACCGGAGTATTCAAACCTTCTAGTTTTTTGATCAGCTCCCTGGCCTCCGCTTCGCGACCCTCAGGAATTTCAGGAATGGAAAACAAAGCGTCGATGACGATAGCCTTGGGCTTGTTTTCGGCGATGGATAATATGACCCTGGCCCATTCGGGAAAATTAAGCCCTGGTCGCTTCAACCGCGATACGGTGCTATCATCAACTCCGTAAACCTTGATATTCGGATGCAGGGCGGGAGAGCGCCCGAGGGCTTCCCGTACGCGGAAATTCACCGATAGTGCCACTTTGTTTTCCAGATCGTGGCCCAATTGGGACTTGTCGAAGAAATAGAAGACCCCAAACCATAGCAGTATCGTTCCCACGATATATCGCAGGCCGACGTTGCGGCTATGCAGCCATCCGCTGTTTGGGTTCTGATTCAAATTCCAAGCGCCTCCGATAAGTACGCGATTCCTCCTCAGTTATCGGTCTGATTAAAGAAAACTTGATGGAATGAGGGTCAGAATGGCTGGTTTGCCCGCGCTGCACAAGTTTGTTATATGCTCGTTTTTATTCGATATTTCTTTACACTAAGACGATCCTGCCGGTTGGCAAGATCACAAATTTCCGTTAAATTGGGTCGTTAACCACTTAAATCAGCACGGACGATGACGCATGGGTATGAACTTCAAACATTGGCTGAAATATCCTACTTATATAACCCTGATCACCCTGTCAGAAGTCACCGTTCTGGGTCTATTACCCCCGTCAATTTTTGCGGCAGAGTCCCCGCCCCCCCAGGCTGCGCTGGCCATCGGGACCACGAAACCCCTGAGTCAGATGTTTCCGGTGGAGCAGTGGCCGGCGGAAGTCAATTACCTGCGGGCTCTGGTCAGTCCAACCCTGGTTGCCATCCAAAGCAACTGGCATTGGGGGTGCCAAATCTGCAGTGAAATCCCCACACTGGAAAATAAAAAACTGGTCATCACGGAACACCACCCCGATGTGGACGCTACGGCCGTGGAAAAGTTCATGAACAAAGAAACGATTGAAGTGTTGGAATCCCATTGGCTTATTGACACCGCTGTCCAATGGGGAGATGGCAAACCGGTAACCGGTTATGACGTGGCTCTCACGATGCAACTGTTGGTCCATGCCTTGGCGCAGGGAGATCAACCCAACTATTTTCCCGTGGAAAGGGTCAACGTGGATCCGCAGAATCCACGCAAATTTGTCGTTATATTCAAGGAACTCAGAGGCGATTTTTTGAATTATATGGCCATTTCTCTGCTA
Source organism: Pseudomonadota bacterium (assembly GCA_029556045.1). Next base: position 2,397 of record JAKQGS010000224.1, read on the forward strand.
CCATCCCATAAGTTGAACGATCGGGAAAAAGCATCCCCCCAAACTTCCCTGGATCGCTTGAGAAAACTCTATAAGGAAAATCCCCAGGATCCGGGCCTTTACTATGGTAATTACGTGGTTAAGGCTATGGCGCAGGATGCAGTTCAATTGGTCAGTAATCCGGGGCGCAAGAACGTCGCCGCCGTGCCGACTATAGACTTAAAGCAGTTTACGACTCCCGCCGCTTTACTGGAGGCCCTCGGCAAGGGCGTTGATATCGCCGCAGACGACTCATACAATTACCAGGACCTGGAGCGCTCCGGGCTTCTCAAATCCCCACCCCCTGGCTATGCTGTCAGGTTGGAGACAGGCCCCACCCAGGATCACGTGATTTTTAATCTACGCAACCCTATCCTAGCCGACAGTATTGTCCGGCAAGCCTTCCATTTTGCCTTAAACCGCGAGGCCATCGCGGAAGCAGTTTATGGCCAAAAGTCCATGGTTATGGACCAGATCTACCACCCCATGGATCCCCTCTATACCAAACCAACCACCCACTACGGCTTCAACCCCTCCTTTGCTAAACGATTGCTTAACGATGCGGGTTGGATCGATCAAGGCAAAGGCATAAGGGAGAAAAACGGTGAGTTACTCCGGTTTCAAATCAAGTTCACCAAAGATCACGGCCGCCCCAGAATTGCAGAACTCATGCGTCAGCAGCTCAAAAAAGTCGGTATAACACTAGAGTTAGTCCCCGAAGAATCGTCCGCATTTGTCAATCGTACGCTCCCTCACGCAAACTTCAGGGACATGGTCCTGCTTTCCTGGACCCCCCCTCCCATGTTTTTACCGTGGTCCGTTCTGCATTCCAGTGAAATTCCCACGCCGGAAAACAGCTATAAAGGTGGCAATGTTGGAGCCTTTTTTTCCAAGGAGTTCGATGCAACGCTGGAAGACCTGTCCAAAGAGGTGGCGTTCAAGCAACAAAAGATCCTGGCATACCGGCTGACCAATCTTTATCTGGAGCAGTTGCCAACAATTCCTATGTTTTTTCGCCCCAAACCCCAGCTTGTGCCGATGCGTCTGAAGGGGTATGTGCAACCAACCCATATCTATCCCGCAAGTGTCTATATAAGTGAATGGACCCTGACGTCCCATTAACGATCAACGAGGACAACCGGTCGGAAAAGCTTTACCGCATTCGATAACGGTGAGTTGGGATTTTTTACATTTTTTGTTTGCGCTGACCAATCCTTAGACGCCCATTTCGGTCTCCATCCCCTCCCCATGCCAGCCTCCACGAGACCATTTTCTGCTTTTTTTTCAGTGCGATATAAACTCATACCCCATCTTTACGCCAGACCCATTCCCCGCTGGCACCAGGTTTGCACTAGCGGGAACATCGAGCGGCACGAGATTGGAAAACTAAACTCAAACAACAGGACGGATGAAGTATGAAGATCAATCGGATAACCAAGCTGACGGCAGTGGTACTCTTGTCAACCTCGCTCTTTGGCTGCAGTGAAATCGTGGTCAAAGTCAATAAGAAAGGCAAAGCGCAATCCAGTGATATAGCATCGGCACCGACAGCCGAGGTGGATCAAAATGGAAGCGAAATGTCCATCGAGGACGTCGCGGATTACCTACAAGACGTTGATAAACTCAAAAAAGATGGCGCCCAGTTTATCATAGAGAAGCTAAAAAACGGCTGGCGGGATGATATCCGCAAGAGCTTGCGCCAACTGCGGGCATCCATTATCCGCAATGCAGCGACAGAGCACAGCTACAAAAATGAACTATTTAAAAAGATCAACGATCTGGATTGCACCGACATCAGCAAACTTGACGTATCAATACTAGATAAAGATGCCAACCTGGGAACCCTGTTGCAGGGGTCACTGCTGGCAGCTATGGATAAAGCCAGTGCTCAGGAACTGCACCCAAAATTGCCGGGGCAGATCGACGAGATCACCAAAGTCATCATGTTTGAGATGGGCGTGAACGTCAAAGGTGAATCGCGCGTTTACAGTGATGGCAACAAATCCATCATGGAATCTGACATCATGTGGCAGGTTATCCATGAAAATGGGGAAGATGAAGCGCTGGTAGAAGAAGACGCCTATGGTATCTCCCTAGTGTTCCGTCGTATCACGGAAGAAGGTAAGCCCGAAACGTTTGAGCTTGAAGTACGTGTTGCCAAGGGACTGTACCAAGGCGAAATCGAAGGCGAAGTTTACTACATGGTTCTGGGTCTGATCAAAGATAAATCTTCTGTTGGCGGCCTGCGCGTTGAGACCACCATTGAAAACGGGACCAAAACCGCCGAAGGTGACGTATCGAGCAAAGTTTACGCTCGTAAGATGATCTTTAGCCAGGAAGGTGCTGAGAAGGATATCTTTGTTCTCCAGGACATTGCCCGTTTAGGCATGGAGAATGAAGAAACCCGCGAAGCAAAAATCGACTTTGGCGCTCTGAAAGCTTGCAAGACCGACAAAGACATGGGCAAAACGCCCACAGGCCCTAAAGATCCGGTTAAAGAAGAGCCCGTGAAAGAAGAACCGAAGAAAGAAGAACCCAAAACCACGACGCCTCCTACAACCACAACGACCCCTCCCAAGGAGACCGTTGACAAAGGTGGCGACTATGACAAAGACGTAAGCCAGAACTGGGATCCAGGTCAAAACCAGAACGATGCTTCGCAGAGCAAATAATGTCCGGTGAGGTTTACGTCCGTACCCTGAATTGAGTTGTGTATACAAGGTCCGTCTCGTTTTGAGACGGACCTTTTTGTCGTATGATTTATTGATAGCCAAGACCTATGATCACTGTCCGATCCTGAAGTTTGTAGTCACCGATATTCTGGCCACCAAATACGGCGGACCCCACGGTGAGGGAATCCAACTTATGATTACCCTGATGCAAGCCAAAGCGTAGCCAAAAACGGGCATCACGATAAAGAAGACCAGCGCCTCCCCCATAATAACTCATGGCGGTTTCCGCATCAGGATTGTCACCGGGTACATCATCCACGTCAAAGAGAAAAACGCCATCCTGTTTGTAGAGATATCCCTGAAACGTAAAACCTTTGTTTATCTGATAATCAGTGCCAATCCCCAATTGCCGCGTGCGAAAATAGTGTTGCTCCAAAGCCAAACCCTGCAAAGAGATACTTCGTTGGTCAATGGGGCTTGTGGTCGAGGACGCCAATTCATCACGCTTATAGGACCACTGCTTACCGAAGTAGGTGAGGGATGCGGTCGAATTCAAGCGATAGTAGCCGTTGAATCCCCCAACACCGGGCTCCGTCATTATTTTTTGTTCTCCAGCAATCTTAACTTTGCCCCGCATCGGAGGTTCCGTGAAAATGCCAATGCCATAGGCTTCACCGGACTCATGGTATAGCCCCAGGGAATAACCCGCGAGGCTACCGCTATAAAACGTGAAATCCTGTGGATTGATGTTAAAGCCACCGTACACTTTGTTTTCCACCCGACGATACCGGTATTTGAATGCAAAACGTGTTTCCGCCAGGAGATCCACCACAAAACGAGCTTGCCATGATTTGTCGACGAAGGTTTCCAAAATACGACTGGTCCGTGCGCTGCTGCCGGCTTCCTGCTCAATGGTCCTCCCGTAAGCATTAATACCGACGGCGGCTCCTCCAATGGCAGAAGAAAGAGCGCCCGCCTGCACTTTATCAACGGTATCATATTCGATGTTCTGGGGATTATTGGCAGGATTAACCACCAATGAGCCGGTTTGCTGATTGCTGGTCTGCAGGATCTCTCCGGTACTGACTTTGGTGTTCAGAAGGGCTGGGTTGCTGTGAAACATGGTGTGAGTACGCCCCTCACCGAAAGGACCAAATATGTCCTCCGCGGGACCTCCCGTCGCGTGCACCGCGAAAGTCAGGCCGAACACCAGAATCGGCAATCGTCCCGTTGTCAGCATCCTTGCCACACTTCACTCCCTATTTCAGACGAACCATTGCTGGCACGCTGGTTAAATAACTCCGGTATTGCAGATAGGACGAACCTAATGTCAACTCCAGGACACTCCCACCAAGGTGGGTGGGATTGATCTGCGTGCCACTGGCATCGACAGCGCCGCTGGTGAGATTGATAGACTCCGCCTGGAGGTTGTCATTGGTACCGCCGACGATCCTGCCACCAGCAATTCCTCCCCCTAACATCAACGCTCCCCCCACAGGCCAATGATCCCGACCATTGCTGCCATTGACTTTGGGTGTGCGACCAAAATCGGAGTAAACAACGATCAGAGTATTATCCAGGGCACCGGCTGCCTTCAGTTCATTGACGAACGTCGCCAGTAAAAAGTCGAAATTCGCCACCACCGGCTGCATCTGTCGCTCCTGATTCGCGTGGGTATCGAATCCCCCTATCCCCATATTGATGCAGGTCACCAAATTGTTTTTCAGCAGCTTCAGCGCCAATGCAAATGCGTCCCGTTGCCCGCCGTTGAGGTTAGTGGGAGCACCGGTGGTAAACGGCAGGCGATCGGTATCGGCCAGCTCCAGCTTGGAGCCAACCTGGTCCTCAAACTGCACCCGGATTTTTTGCTCCGCATCCGAAATGGCGGTTAAACGGTCATTGGCTCCCATTCTCGCTTCTGCCGCCGCTATCGACTGTCGCAAATGATCCAGGATCAGCATTTTCTGTTCCAGCGCACTGTCATTGGCAGGATACATAGCCCGATACAGGTCAAGATTCTGGGCCCGTACCACCGAGACCGGATTGAGCAGCCCACGGTCAATCTGGGGCTCACTTCCCCCCGAAAGCTGAATGATGGGTAATGTGGTGGTGCTTTCTGAGGCCACAATGGAGGGAATCGACGCTGCATTGACGTTGCCGGAGTTGCTTAGCACTCCAGTGTCCATGTAGACGGACCCAGCGGTATGGGATGTTGTTCCCATCGAGAGCCCACGTATCACCAGAAGGTCACTGCCCAATGCCGCAACATTGGGTAACCAACGCCCGATGCGATCATTGGATGAACCGCCAGCAATGACATTGGCAAGTCCCCAATCGTAAACCATGTCGATGCCGCTGGTGGAGCCAGTCTTGGGATCGGTAATCTCCAGAATATCCCACCCACCGCTCATATTGATCCACACCAGGCGTCTCTGCACGGGGAACGTCGGCGCAGCGATCGCTCGGCGACCGGCAATCAGCTGACTGGCGCAGATATACCCGGTTAGGCAAGCCCCTGTTTTCAGGAGCTCACGACGGCTCAACTCCTCCACCTGGGAGGGATGACACAGGCGTGAACGCACTGTCGTATCCGGTTCCTCAGATTTTTTGTTCGTCTGTTTCTTATTGCTCATATTACTGCTCCAACCAGCAACGGACGATTTCTTTGAACTCCAGGATTTCCGGACCCGCCTGACCGGGTGGCATCTGGCCGCTCGCCATCATATCCACCGATTGCGATCCCCAGGTACGCCATTGCGCTTCGGTGGTAAGGGGTTGCCGGGTGGTGCTGGATGCGCTGTGACAATTGGTGCAATAGGTGATCTTCGGCGCAATGTCAGCAGTGTAATCATAGGTTGTCTCGCACTCCCGCTCCACGGTGCCAGGGGCTTGTCCCAGCGGGGGGGCTTCGAGAGGATCGGTAACCACGCCGTTACCTCGGGTTTGCTCCATGAAGGCCGGATGGGTGGCAATGGCATAGACCAGCTCTTTGAAGCTGTAGTTGGTGGTCACAAAATAGTCGGTCAGAGCTGCACGCAGACGGTCTTCCTCGGTGTAAAACTTGCGGCCCATCAGCCATTCCCAGGCATTTTGCACCGAGCATGTGGCGAAGGCCTGATCGTTTCGGACGATCTCGGCCAGATCGGAAACATACCGCCCACTCTGGTTGTTAAAGGTGGTCTCAGTGGCACTGCCAGCCCCTTGATAGAGGTTACCAGCCTCTCCCCATGTCAAAAAGAAGTCAGCCAGGGGATCCAGAGTGGCATGACAGCCGCTGCATCCCGGGGCCGTCCGTAGGTTGCCAGGGTCCTGAGGGAATACGCGCGGCAATTCGGATACAAAACTACGACAGAGCAGTCGTTCATAGAGTTGGTTCGCCCGCGTGCGATTCTTGTCATAGCGACGCAACCAGCCAAAGGTGGAGATCACACCGCCGCTGTCATAATTATCGCCCGAAGACTTCACCAATCGAAACCGTGTGTCGGTCAACGGCACGGTTTCCACTGCCTCCAACACGTCGGCGGGAATATTCATCTGCTCGATGCGAAAATGATGGGACTGCCGATAAAAATGCACAATAGCCCCATCGACCGCCGAAAGTCCGGGCTCCAGAATCTTTGTGTAGGGATAGTTTTCCGTGACAATCACGGTGGCAAGCCCGGCAGCCTGTCGGCTCAGGGAGTTCACAACCGCATAACGGCTGTCAAAGACCTCGGTGGTTCCCAACTCCGAATTTTTGGCTTCATCCTCATTGTCGTATTCAATGAAACACCGGCTGAGGTCGCTGCCACAGGTTTGTTGAATCGTCGGACAAACCCAAGCCACGATGCCCGGATACCAGAAAACCGACGATGCCACTTCCCAGGCTTCCGGGCAGCCACCGGAGCGGGTGGTTGCCGCCGTGCTGGTCCAAAAACAGCGGTAGCGACCCTGAGGTCCCGTGGTATGGGTGCAGGTGATACGGGCAAATTTGTTGGTTTTTCCATCAATGTTTTCGTCCAGCAATTCATCCAGATAGTCTGTGCGCAAACCAACGCCAAAAATGCGCTGATGGTAACGCATCATGACGTTGTAAAAACCAGGATTTTCGATATAGGCCCGCACGGCCGCATCATAAGCGTCCTTGCTGTTGCTGTAGTTGCTAAAATCCGAATCGGTGGGCATGGTCCCATTCAGCATGTATTGTGCCCGACGCAAAGCGACCGCATAATCTGGCTCTCCCATCGCGATCGAGGAGATAAACACCAGACCTGCCAGAGCAAACCGAATGACCACGTTTGAACAATGTCTTTTCATCCATGTTTCCTCTATTGGTTTCACGCGGCAACTCACAACAACAGGGCGTTGGCATCAATCACCAACGCAGCGCATACCGGGATGTAGCTATTTTCGGTATAACGTCCGTTTTCACGGGCCGTGTCGAGGATTTGTCCCAGATCGGACACGGTCTCTTCACTGATCTGGGAACTTGGGATGCCGATGATACGTTGAATCAGAAAAACAATGTTGGTGGAGGTATCGTCAACTGACGCTGGGAGAATCGTCTCCCAGCCCGGATGGTCGGTACTGTTGGGCGCAACCAGACCACGGCAGACTTCTTCCGCTACCTTAAGTTTCGCAAGGAGGGATGTGGCATCGTAGGATTCCTGGGGTTTAGTCGCAAAATCCTCACTGGCTCCCCCCAGCAAAAGGCGGTATTGCTCGACGCGCCCGATCTCACGGGCCACGACGGATCCCTCATCGCGATACTGCAACAATAACCGTCGCACCATCACATCCGGATCAGGTCGCACGGCCGCTGGTGGTTGATCCGTCGTAATCGCATGAACGGAAGCCAGAAGGGTGCTGTCGACGCCGCCAGCTTTCTGCCCGATGGGCGCACCAATGACGCCACTGGTGGCAGGACCAGACTGTCCGGGCTTACGTTTGCGGAAGAAATAACATCCCTCCAGCGCCAAGGCTGAAAGCAGAATACTTCCCACCATGAGCCAAGGCATGTATCGGATTTTTTGGGAGTGTGCCACTATGATCCCCCCCTTTCCTAGGTCCTATGTCGGAGGAGGGGGGGAATTCTTGAGAATTTTATCTAACCGGTAGAAATAACGCCATTTTTTGCGGCATGTTGGGCGTCCATCCACCCTGTTTAAGGTATAAAAGTTTGAGAAACTTCATCAATTTTCCAATCCATATTCTCCTTTAAAAGGAGTGGAT
>JAKQGS010000237.1 GCA_029556045.1 Pseudomonadota bacterium
CTGATCTCGGATGGTGATGTCTCTGCCGCCATTTCCACGGCACAACCGGAGCGGGGTGTGGATCTGTTATTGGGGGTTGGTGGTGCTCCTGAGGGCGTGATCGGTGCCGCAGCTCTCCGCTGTTTGGGGGGTGAGTTACAGGGGCAGCTGGTGTTCCGCACCGAAGATGAAAAAAACCGCGCCCGCAAGATGGGAATCACAGATTTCAATAAAGTGTATTCCCATGATGAGCTGGCACGAGGCCCTGTGATGTTTGTGGCCACGGGCGTCACCCACGGCAGCTATTTGAATGGGGTGCGATACACGGGGGGCGGTGCCACCACCCATTCCATCGTGATGCGTTCCGAAACCGGAACCATTCGCGAAATCCACGCTACCCACGTGTTTGGTAAGAAGCCCAATTACGGCTGGTAATCTTAATCCAATGTCTGGTGGCTGGTCTCCTCATCCGTCTCTTCATTGATGGGGAGATCCAGATCCACCCAGGCCACGGTCCCACCCGTCACGTTGTACACTTCTTTAAATCCGGCTGACTTCAGGATCATGGCCCCTTGGTAGGAGCGGCCACCGGAGCGGCAGATCACGTAGATCGGAGTATCGGGGGTCACGCCGTGATCCGCCACCAACTTGCGTGGATCCAGCCGATCCAGCGGGATATGGACCACGTGGGAGGCATGGACCTCCTGGTATTCCGCCACCGTGCGGACATCGAGGAAAAAGTGCCGGTCGGATCGTTTCAGGCGTTCGTAGGTCTGAACCGGGTCAAGCTCTGGGATTTGGGTGGGGTGCGTCATAAACATGGTGAACTCCTTCCGGGAAACAGGCTCGCTTTCATATTGGGAGCCGGCATCCTTCTCATAGCAGGAAACAGGCCAAAAGCAAAAAAAATCAAAATACCGAATCTATTGTGTTTTCACCCCGCTCGCGGGATATCCTGGACTCCTGGCTTTTAAATGTCCTATTATGTTTAAACAATGTCGCATCTCATTTTAAAACCAAACCCCAAGATCCAGAACTTTCTGGGAATCGTGACTGTTTCACCCCAGATGGCGGAGTTTTTTACCCTGCTGAAACGAGTGGCCGCCACCGATGCGGCGGTGCTGCTGCGGGGGGAGACCGGCACCGGCAAGGAGCTGGTGGCCCATGCCCTGCATCAACTGTCCCATCGCAAAAAACACCCCTTTCAAGCGGTCAACTGTGCCACCCTCACGCCGGAACTTCTGGCTTCGGAGTTATTTGGTCACGTCAAAGGGGCTTTTACCGGAGCGGTCAAAGACAAAAAAGGCCTGTTTGCGGCAGCGGATGGGGGGACCCTGTTTCTCGATGAAATCGGCGAAATGCCCATCGACATCCAGGCGCGGCTGCTGCGGGTGCTGCAGGAAAAAACCATCACACCGCTGGGATCCACCAATACCATCAAGGTTGACGTGCGCATTGTCTCCGCCACCCACAAAGCCCTGCGTGAGCTGGTGGCCAGGGGGCTGTTCCGGGAAGATCTGATGTACCGCATCCGGGTTGTGCCGTTGTTTTTGCCCCGGTTAGTGGATCGCCAGGGGGATGTGGAAGCTCTGACCTGGTATTTCATCGATGAGGAAAATCAAAAGGGGGGCCGACAGGTCACCCAAATGGAAGAACAGGCGATGGACGCCATCCGCCAGTATGGGTGGCCCGGCAATATCCGTGAGCTGCGCAACAACATTCAGTACGCATTTGCGATCGGGGAAGGTCCATGCCTCAAATTGCGTGAACTCACGCCAGAATTGCAGGGAAAAGCTCCAGAGAGCGCCCGCAGCGGTTCCCTGACCATTGAGGATATGGAACGACAGCGGATTCAAAAAGCCATGGAAGAGGCCAAGGGGCGCAAGGGCCGTGCGACTGAAATTCTTGGTATGAGCCGCACGGCCCTTGCGCCCC
>JAKQGS010000248.1 GCA_029556045.1 Pseudomonadota bacterium
TCTACACGAAAATCCCCTATACCCGTGCAGAGCCTTTTCGGACCGCTGGTTGCCCGATGGCCCTGGCCACCGACTTTAATCCCGGGTCATGCAGGATCGAAAATCTCCCGTTTGTGGCCACGCTGGGAGCCCTGCATTGCGGCATGACCGCCGCTGAGGCTCTGGCGGCAGTGACCATTGTACCGGCTTACAGCCTGCGTCTGCATCACCGCAAGGGGGCGCTGGTTCCCGGCTTTGATGCGGATGTGGTGATTTACCGTGACTTGGACACCGTGGAAGAGTGGATCGCCGACATGGGGCAGCATCAACCAGATATCGTGTTCGTGCGCGGGGAAGCCATCTCATGATTTGAAGTTGTTTGGGCGACGGATCGGCGAAGACAAGAAGGTCGAAGCGGTATAGAGGCGTCTTCAAGGAGAACATATGCAAGGTATTGATCACCCGTTTATCCTGCAGTCCTGCAGCAAACTCCTTCGTTCAATCCCGGATGCCTCAGTGCAGCCCTTCCGGGATATGTCCACGGATTCCCGCACCACCCAGCCGGGTGATCTGTTTGTGGCCATCAAAGGGGAATTAGCGGACGGGCATGACTTTATCGAAAAGGCCATAGCGGCTGGTGCCCGGGCCGTCATGCTGGATCAGAGCGGGCGTATTCCCCAGAATTTCTGCGGGGCAGTATACCTTGTGAATGATTCCCTGGCGGCGCTGCGGGCGATGACCCGACTTTGGCGTCAATCCCTGAAACTTCCTGTCATCGGTGTGGCCGGCAGCGTTGGCAAAACCACCGTAAAAGACATGATTGCCGCCATCCTCAAGGGGCGATTTGCTCAGGTTCTGAATACCGAACAAAGCCAAAACGGGTTTTTGGGTATTCCCATGACCCTTGCCCGCATGGAGTCCTCCACCGATGTGGCGGTCATCGAAATCGGCATCGACGAGCCCCATGCCATGGCACAGCACTGGGATGTGGTGCAGCCTGATATCGCCATTCTGACCGCCATTGGTCCGGAGCACCTCGAAGGACTCGGGTCCATGGAAACCGTGGTGCAGGAGGAATCCCTGAGCCTCTCTCTCACCACCGATCGTGGCGGACGGAGCATTATCAATTGGGAAGATCCCCTGATCGCGGGATTTGCCGAAAAATTGCCGTCGGAGCAATGCTTTAGTTACGCGATGGATCCAGTTCGCATTCCGGCTGGTTTCCGCAGCGGTGCCCGCAATCTGACGGGTAGCCTGACCGCAGACGGATCCTCCCTGATATTAAAGGGCTGTGGTCTCGACGGCCATACCATGCCTCTGCTGATGCCGGGACGCCACAATGCCATCAATCAATTGGGAGCCATCACGGTATGCCGGGCCCTTGGCTTGACCTGGGAGGAAATTCTCAAAGGGGCGGCGCAATTTCAGGCATCACCCGGACGTTCGGCCCGTTGGGAAAATGGCCGCGGATTGACGGTGATCCGGGATTATTACAATGCCAATCCCACTTCCATGGTCGCGGCCTTTGATCTCGTTAATGATGAAAAAAGGCGCCGCCCCGACGCGCAGCTCATCATATGCCTTGGGGACATGCTGGAGTTGGGAAGTGGTGAGGAGGCCTTTCATCGGCAATTGGCGGCAGAAATCATAAACCGGCCAATCGATCAGGTCCTATGCCTCGGCCCCCGCATGAAATGGCTGGTGGATGAATTAAAAAAGCTGAGCGACGCCAAAGCTGTGAAGTGGTTTGAAAGCCATGAGGCCATGGGGACATTTCTGCGCCCGCAATTGCAGCAGCCCGCAATCCTTTTGCTCAAAGGGTCACGGGGTATGCGTATGGAAAAGGTTTGGGAGAAGATTGAGCGGGATTTGTCTCAATAGTGGATTTCGACGACGACGTATTCCTTGACCCCCTTGGGTCCGGTCACTTCCACCATGTCATCCATCCGCTTGCCAAGCAGGGCTTTGGCAAAGGGGGAACCGATGGAGATTTTATTGGCGGCGATATCCGCCTCTAAATCCCCCACTACCTGATAGGTTTTCTTTTCACCACTATCCTGATCTTCGACGGTCACCCGAGCGCCAAAACGCACCTGGTCCGGAGTCTGATCGGAAAAATCGATGACTTTGGCCCGCGCCAGCTGATCATCCAAAAGCAGAATGCGGCCCTCGATGAAACTCTGTTTCTCCCGGGCAGCATGATACTCGGCATTTTCCCGCAAATCTCCATGAGCCCGGGCGGTGGCAATCTCCTCAATCACCTTGGGACGCTCGACGGTCTTCAGCTTCTGCAACTCGTTTTTCAACGCATCAAACCCTGCACGGGTTAATGGGATTTCTTGCTCTGACATAACAGGATTCCTTTACAACATCACACTTTTAAAAACTATGGGTCGCCGAAAAGGCCACCGTAGTGGCAAACGCCTCGACATCCTGGATTTTGGATGAATTCGAGATCTTCTGGGCCTCCCCTTTACCCATCTGAACAATGGAACCCAGGGCCACCTGGGAGTTAGGCTGTACCCAAGCAAAAAACAGCGACATACCGGTATAATCCACATGATCCCGTTGGTTCAACTTACTTTTGGAAAGCTGCGGCCGTGCATCATTATTGGTAAATGCACCCACTCGCACCGGAACCGAAGGAGTTATATAATATTCCATGCCGCTTTGGAAGTTGGTAACCGCCTCGCGGTCATATTGGGCCACATCCCCTTTGGTTTCCCCATGCTGGGTGACATCAAAGGTCCATAGAAAACGTTGAGAGTGAAAATAAGCCACACCAAAGCGCATCTCGGAAGCCCATTCGATGGGTTCTTCGACCTCGGCATCCACTAGGACCCGCCCGAGCTTGCCAGTGCCTTCTTCCACATGATTGCTATCCCGCACCACCGTCAATTCTCCATCCACATACCCAGAGGTTTGTTCGATGTTGTTTTCGAAATTTTGAGACACAGCCTGCGGGAATTTGAAGTTGGCCCCAAAAGAAAGTTTTTGCGAAGCCGCCCATTGAAATCCCAAAGATGGTTCAAAAGCACTGGATGTCAGCCGTTGGCGAATGTTCTGGGTCAGGATTCGATAGATATAGGATTCCTGACCGCTAGTGGTGGTTGTCGTCTTGTAGGATCCAGTTGTCCCGTCATAAACACGAGACACCACATCCTGATACTCCTGCGTCAACTCATCCACCGACAACCAAGCCAGCCCCAGACCGACCGAAAAACTGTTGGTGATCCGTTTGGCAACGGCGGCTCCCATACCGGTGGTGGCAGCCCGCAGGTTAACGGCCCGGTGAAAGCGCTCGATTCCTAAATTGGAGGCGATGATGGTGTCATCCTGATCCTTTAGCTCAGAATCCCGCGAAAAAATACCAAAAGCAAACACCAGCCCCGGGGAGATGTTATCGAGTTTCTGAAGACCACCAAAGAAAGGGGCCAAACTACCGGCGCTGTTTTCCGTAAAATCCTCAGAGCCGATGGTCTTCTTGTAGGTGGCCTGCTTTTTATAAAAGGCGTTGGCAGAACCGGAAATATCGTTGCTCAGAGCAAATCCCAAGCCACCGGGGTTGTAGAAGACCCCCGATGCATCATCGGAGATACCGGCGTAGGCACCGGCCAAACCCATGGCCCGGTCTCCCAGGATCACGTTGTTATAGTGGAATTGATCCGCCCACGCGGGGATGCTCTGCAACAGCGCCAGTACTGCAATCCCTGATCTCATCCCTGATTTCATGCGTCGTTCCTTTCGTAGAACATTCATGGATCCGTATTTCTTAGACTGTAGGCTGTCGTGTCCTCATGACTTTTCAGCCTTGCTTTTGTCGCCCTTTTGGGATTCCTTGGGAGGTGGCAGGTCATGCACGTATTTTTTAAAGCGGTCCTTGCCCAAGGTGCCGATAATCTGGTCAGCTTGCATAGCATCCAGGTTTTTCTTGATATTTTTAACGCGCTCGCTCACCGGCGGGTGAGTTTTTTCCAGGATCGTCTTGCCCTCGCCTTTAGAGGCCGGAGTATCCTCGCATTTTCCACCCAATTTTTTACCCAAACGGGTTTCTTCGATGCGGCACAAGAATTTGATCATGGCCTTGGGATGATAGCCAGCGCTCACCGCGTATTTGACCCCCTCTTGGTCGGCTTCATATTCCAAATCCGCACCCAGTCCTTTTTCCATCAAGACCGACATACCGGCCTTGGCAGCAGCCAGGATGCTTAAACCAGAGGCTGATCCGGAGAGGTAGCGGGCAGCCAGGGCCCCCATTTCGGAATCTTCGGCACGGGGTCGCTGCCGACTGCGCAGCTCTGGCGAGAGTTTGGTATTAGCTTCTTCCGCTTCTTTGGCAGCCTTTTCCATGTCTTCCTTGGACATCTTACTGATCTTGTTAAACATGTGCTGCTTGCCCACGTGCGCGGCTTCGTGACCTAGGACCGCCGCCAGCTCTGCCTCATTGCGTGCATTACGCAGTGCCCCAAGAGTCACCAGAACATATCCGCCCGGGCAGGCAAATGCGTTGATCATGTCGGAATTCAGAATTTCAAACATGTAACGCCGCTCAGGATTGTCGCTGTAGCTGGCCACATAGTTGCCAACCTGATTCACGTAGCCAACCAACTGTTCATCTTCGTAAGTGCCGTAGAATTGCAGCAAACGCCCCGCCATGTTGCGTCCGATATCCACTTCCGCCTGCAAGTCTGCCAGTTTCTTTTTCTCCTCTTCGCTGAGGTTGGCGGCAGCCGCTGCCGCGGCGCTTTTGACGCCGTCGTCGCCCTTGGCCTTTTTATCGTCTCTTTTTGTGGCGCAGCTTCCCAGCGTCACTCCCAGAACGCAGAATCCCATCCATTGCACCAAAGTCCGCCCGAAGTTCAAACGCACATGCTTCATGCCCATATTTCCTCTTCCTTGCGACAAATAAAAGCCAATGCTTCGCCAGTGGCCGCATAGGCTGCAGTGCACCTAAAAAATGTTAGATCACTTCAAGTTTAGCTTAAACGCTCCCGCCCCGACAGGGGGAGCTAAAAAAAAGCCCCCTTTGTGAAAGGGGAACTTTGTCCAAAAAAGAGAGTTTAATGCTGAGGTTGGGTATTATTCCTCAGATTCCTGTCTTTTGCTCCTTTTCTCAGCGAGGTATTCCACCTCTTTCATCACTTCACTGCCAAAGGAGCTGAGACTCTTGTCCGATACCATCCGGTCTTCCATGGTAAAGACCATGCGAAAGTTAGGTTTAACGTTGCCGGCAAACGAAGTTTCGCCGCTTTCATCCAGACCTCGCACACCCATCACCGCGGATCGACTGCGGGCAGCAGAAACTTCATCCGCCTTTTCATCGCGACCATCCTGGGAAGCCTGTCGAATCGCTTTGGATAGGGAGGTATTTTGCGAATCCGCCTTGCGGGTTACCCCGAGTATCGATACAAATCCGTTTTTCCCATCGGGGGTTTTAACCTGCCAAAACATACCCTTACGTTCCGATGATTCAACCGCATCACCCTTTTTAAGAGTCATAAGGACCTTTGATCCTTTATCGGCGGTTTCTAGGACTTCCACCCCGTCTTTTTTGGCCTCCACACTGGCCCCCCAGAGGAGCGAAGCCCAAAGCCAGGCCTGAAGCCCTAACAGGATTCTAAAGTAATTGTTTTTATTCATAAAAACATTCCCTTCCAGAGCGGGTAACCATAGACCCTAAATACGTCTTCTTTCTTTACATAAAAGCCTATCGGCCCATCTTGAAAAAACTTAAAACCTTAATGAATTCTCAAATAATAACAGTGTTTTTTGCCCTTTCGAACCAGCAAACCAGGCTCTTTGGACACCGCTTCCCGCGGGATCATCTGATTACTATCTTCCACTTTTTGCTCGTTGATGACTAGCCCCCCGTTCTGGATAAAGCGCCGCACCT
>JAKQGS010000251.1 GCA_029556045.1 Pseudomonadota bacterium
TTTTTCCCGTAGTTTTTGTAGAAGCTGAAACCCCACATCCATACCAAGGTCCCCGGTGTGAATCTTTGGTCCTGCAACCAGTATAACACAGGTTCTTCGGGGTCTGCCCCGTCGGTGGGCAATATATGCCGGTCGTGAGCCCTCAACTTCCCCTCGAACCCGCCGAAACCACACAAGCATGGCGGAATCTTCCGCATGGGAGGGCGAAGCAGTGAAAAAACTCGTACGCAGCGTGGGTGTTTTGGGATGGATGTCTCTCTGTGGATCTTCGTCCCTGCTGGCGGTGGATGAATCCCGCATCCTCAGCCGGTATAAACTGGTGGGGGTGATAAGCGACGACCTTAAGGGTGGTGAAACCCGCGGCATCGTGGTGATCAAAGACGCCTACACTCAGCGCACCCTGACGCTGCGCAGCGGCGATCGCCTGCCGGATGATGATGGCGTGCGCATTGAAAGTGTATCCCCCCGTCAGGTGATATTAAATGATCAAGGGGGGCGGGTAGCCCTCACCTATGGCAACTCCCAGGTGGAAGATCAGGACGAGGTTAAAGATAAAATCTTCAGCGACAAATCCAGTCGTCGGGGTCGTCATAAGGATAGCGTTGAGGGTTCGAATGGGGACCTGGTGACACCGGAAGATCTGGAAACCTTCCTGAGTGATATGGTGCCTTTCAGTGAAGGCAACGGGCAAGAAGAGGACCTGGAGAGTGAAACGGTGGAACCCAAGGAAGCGGATCGGGATGATATTCGGCCGGATCGGATCTTTTCCCCGGGACGTGCCAATGGTCTGCGGGAAAAGGGTGAGGTGATATGGCCCCCATCTCCCAAAGAAGAAAAGACCACGGACGAATCCTGTGAGGGTGAAGACTGCGAAAACACACCGCGAGCTGTTCCCCCGGATGTGCGGAAACAGGAAGGCCAGCAACAGCCGGAAATGGAAATGAACAACGAAGATGCTGCGCAACTGCCCTCGCCACCCAAAGGCGAGGTGAGAGCCGGGACCATAACGCCCCCCAATCCGATCAATCCGGCAAAAGGCGCCATTGACCCAAAAGCAAAAAAAGTAGCGTCTGTGCCAACCCCAAGCGGTGAGCCGGTCAATGATTCAGTTCCGCAAGAGGATGAAACCAGCAAAATCGAAGAAAACAATGCCCATCCTGAGGCCCGCATTCCCGATGATTCGTCGATTCGGGAAAACGACACGGTGGCCCGTGCCGATGGGGACGTTCTGGAAGTCTACCTATATTGAGTTCCCAGCTTGTTACAGCAATGAGCAGACGATGCCTGCGGCCTCCTATTGCCGTAGGCGCACCAGCGCATCGGTGGCCATCACATGGGTGCTGTTGGTATTGAAATCCCGCATCAGAAAGTACAACCAGCCGTCCGAGCGGAAATGGGGAAATTGCGCAAATTGCCCTTTGCCCATCTTGGTGATCCGTTTGGGTTTGAGATCTCCCAATAGGTCCACAATGTAGATATCCGCGCTACCATCGAGTCCGGCATTTTCGACTTCATCCGGTAAGGAGTATTGGTAATAGACGAGGTAGCGCTCCGACAGGGAAAACGAACCTTTTTCTCCCCCTCCTGTGCAGATCCGTGCCTGGTCGTCCTTACCGATGTCGCTGATTTTGAGGTCTTTGGCTAGCCGGGACGCCTCCGGAACCAGGGAAATATTAAATCCCCCGTGACGGGGTCTGCCGCGGTCATCGATGCCGGAGGTGATGGACAGCAGCAGGCGGTTGGTGGGTGAAATATTCCAGCTTCCCCAGAACGGGCTTTGGATATTGACGTCATTGATCTGTGCCAAAGATTCACCATCAAAAAGCTGCAAACGGGCGGTGGATTCCCGCATGAAAATCGGGGGCATGGCGTAGGGGCGGGTAAAACCGTCGTC
>JAKQGS010000273.1 GCA_029556045.1 Pseudomonadota bacterium
GAAAATTTGAAACGCCAGCACCATATGGGTGGTTTGATAGACCAGCACCACATCCATGAAATAATCGATACCCAGCTGATCCGCCGCCCGCGACATTTCCGCCATATTGGTGGCGGGGGAGGTGATCATGAGTTTTCCCTCCACCAGCCGTGAGGTTTTGGTTTTGCAAGGCAGGCAGTTGATGATGCGGATCTGGGAATTTTCCCGCACCCGTTCCGCCACCAACAGCTCAACATAGTTGTTATAGGAGCGGGGCAGGGTATCGCCGACGGTCACCTTACGGATGGCCAGGTTTTTTAATCCTTTGATCTGACCCATCTTGACGTCGTAACCAAACTCCGCCAGCAGTTCATCCAGCACCTCGTGAAAGCGCCGGACCTTGGGGGCTGAGTCCACCTCCAGGGCTTCCGCTTCGCGGGATTGTTGCATGGACCGATTGCGGCTCTCCTCATCCTTCACCATTTGCTCTTCCGGGCTTAAGCCATTGGACTCTTCCCGCTGGCTGTCGGCTCGTTGGCTTCTGGCCCTTTGGCTCGTAGCGGGAGCTGGGGCTCTGGTGACGTCCTGCCGTTTGCCGGTGACCGGCACATTGCCTTCTTCAGCGTTATTCACGTTGGCGTTGTTGATGTTATTAGCATTTGCCGCATTGTTCGCGTTATTACGTTTGGCTGCCGCGTTACGGTTGGTGCCGGCAGCGTTGGCGCTATTGGCCGCATTGGCATTATTGGCGTTGTTGAAGTTGGGATTGCTGTTGTTCGCATTGGCGGGGGCAGCCTGGTTTTGCCCGAACGCCTGCAGGGAAGATCCCAGCAGCAGCCAAAGACCAGTGAGTCCGTGACATACCCAGCGTGAATTTCTCAAACAACCCATGATCGTCCCCTTCACAAAAATGGCATCACCCCCAGGGTGTGAAGCAACACTTTCCTTAAACTCTTATCCAAAAGTAATCAGCTCGCCCTGTGATTCGGAGGCTGGGGGAAAAACTTTAACTGGAGGTAATAAAAAGATTCTCTGCCCTGTTTTTAAATAGGCAAAAATTGCCTGCGGTGCGGTAGGCAAGGATTGCCCAGCGGAAAAAACACAAAGACAACTGGGACTTGCCGGGAGTTCACAAGCGGTACCATTTGCCTACCGGGCTGGAACAAATTTGAGTATTTTGGGTGATCAGCTGTCGGTTTCCGGAAATGATTCGGGTTTTTCTGCTCAGGGACGTTGGGTCCTGTTTGAAGGCCTTTTTAAGGTTTTGTAAATACAGCGCAATTACTTCAAAAGATCCAATTTTAAAAAACGTGATCCGTCTGAACTTAATCCTAAAGTTTTATTGCTTTTATCCGAACTCCTTAGGTGAAGTACCAGTTTTTTGCCTCTGGGAGTTTTTATGAATCGGATCAAACTTTTGCGTATGGTTTCGGGAGCCACATTGGCTGGAATCATGCAAACCGGCTGTTTTATCTCGCCAGTGCCGACGGAGGGAGGCATCAACAGCCGGAGCAAAACCGTAACGGACGAGGGTGTGAACCCCACCGATACACGGGAGGTGCAAAGTTATGATCCCAACGCTACGGAGGCTCAGGTACTGACGGCCAACTCTGTCGCCTCGCTGGATGGCACAACGGTCACCCTGAGCCCCGGAGCTCTGTCGGTGCCCACCAACATTGTGCTGGAAGAAGGCCAGTCCCTCAAGGACACCGCCATCATGCAGGAATTGGGGCTGGGTGGCAGCGCCACCGTGACCCAGAGTGCGGCGGCGGTCATCGTGCGTCCGGAAAGCGATGCGGCCCTGCAAAAACCCATGACACTGGAAATTCCCATGCCCGGTGTCGGGCTATGGTCACGATTTTTTTTGGCAGATGCCTACGACAATGCGGTTATTCTTTACCGCGTTTTCAAGGGTGATCAAGGGGTGGTCAGTGGTCTGATGACCCGTTCACAGTTTACCGTGGCCAACGGCGTGGCCCAGTTTGAAACCAGCTCGTTTGGTTCATTTCAGGTGGTGATCCTGGAACAGAAAGTAGAACAACCCGTGGAGGCCAAATCGGAAGAACCGATTCGTAACGTTAGCAATGTGCCGGTGGTGACGGCAACCGGTGTGGTTCCTCCCGAAGAGATCGTGGCGAAAGAAGAAATTCCGGCGGTGACCTGGAACGGCAGCACCGGGGTGTTTCAAACGCAATCCCGTACCGTGCAGCTGAGCGCCAGTTACAGCGGAGATTTTACCCTCAAAAACTGCCGGGCCATGCTGCGGCAAAATAAGGATGTGCCGGAGCCCGGTGAGGTTGTGACCGGAACGGCTCTGGAAGCTACCATCAATATTAACCGCGACGCAGCTCACACCCTTTACGGTCGGTATCAGTGTGTGGATCAATACGATCGCGTGACGGATTCACCATGGTCAGCTGCCATCAGTGTCCCCGAGGTGATCCTACCGGCACCCGTGATCGCTAGTGTGAGTTGGTCGGGAGCGGCGGCAGACGGTTATTTGAACCAGGCGGAGATCGCCACCGGTTCGTCCAATATCCTCACCGTCAGTGCCACCGGACAGGTCAGCCTGCACTATTCTGCCGCGATCCGATCCGCTGCGGCTGCGAACTGCGACGGACAGATCAGTTATCCAGCAACGTCCGCCCCTGGAACCGCCGCTGTGAGCAGTGATGATGGGGATTACGTGTTTTGTGTGAAAGCTGTCAATAGTCAGGGAACCGCCAGCTTTAAAAGCAGTTCTCCGGTGCGGAAGGATACCATCATGCCGCAGTTTGGATCCCTGGCATTGGCTGGGGATGCCAGCGATGGTTATATCTCTGCCCCCGAAGGCAGTGGCTCCAGTCCGCTGTGGGTGATGGACGCCAACGGTTATACGGAGGCCGCTTATTCGGAGGCCATTGCTGTGGGTGGCGGCAGCTTATCCTGTGGCAGTGCGGTGAATTACAGCCGCAGCACGATTCCCAGCGCATCGCAATTGCCGAGTACGGATGGCACCTATGGGTTGTGTGTGCGACTGCGGGATGCGGCGGGCAACACCTATTTCGCGCCATCGCTGACGTTGATCCGCCAGGTGAACCAGCCGGTATTTGTGTCCTTGACCCTGGCATCCGCTCTGGGGGACGGGTACCTCAACAGCAGCGAAGCATCATCCAGCAGCAGTCTGGTGGGCACCCTGTCCGCCCAGGCCTATACATCGGCGCAGTATGCTGCCGCTTCTGCGAGCCAGGAATGCTCCACAGTATCCACTTGGGGCGCGGATGTGGCCGCCAATGATAGCAACCTCAGCGTTGATGGCGCTTACAAGATCTGTGTGAAACTGGTGGATTCCGGGTCCAACGTCACTTATGGGGTATCTGCCTCATTTGAGCGGGATACCCAGGCACCGACTCCCGTGTTATCAGGATTTCCAGCTAACCCTTCCAACATCGCCCAGCTGAACGTGATGGTGAGTGGCACTGGAGTCGTTCAATACGCCTTTGCGTTACTGGACGGTGCGCCGGATTGCAGCGGAGCGACATATCCGCTGTGGGAAGCGGTGGCGAACCCCATCACCGCGCCGGTGGGAGCCGATGGCAGCAAGCGGCTTTGTGTGCAGGGAAAAGACACCGCCGGAAATGTCACCGCAACTGCTGCTTTTCATGTATGGACTAAGGACAGTGTTGGGCCGATCGTGAATTCATTTAATCTGGCAGCCACTGTTGCCACCGATACCTATCTCAATTCTACAGAGACTTCCAACACCGAACCATTATGGACTCTGGATGCCACCGGACAGACGTCAACATGGTTTACGCTACCCCTGAATGCAACGGGTCTCAATTGCGATGCAAGTCAAACCTATGATCAAAGCATCATTCCCACCGTCAATCAGTTAACCGCCGATGGGAATTGGAGTATCTGCGTGAAGTTGATGGATGACAGCGGTAACTCGACCTTTGAAAGTGCTCAAATGGTGGTGCGCGACACAGCACCTCCGGTGTTCACATCTTTGGCCCGCAGCGCAGTGGCTGTTACGGATACCTATATCAATGCCAGCGAAACTTCTGTGACGGGATCGATGTTCACGCTGGCTGGGGCTGGGTATGACCAAGTGTTTTATTCGGCTTTCCTAGCGGATAGCGGCTTGACCTGCGACGGCTCTCAGACGATCAGCAGCAGTTCTCAGCCATTGGTGTCGGCCATTGGCGCGGACGGAACGTATGCAGTTTGTGTCAAACTGATCGACAATGCTGGCAACTACACTTATGGCAAATCGGAGTCGATCACCCGGGATACCAGTCTTCCCACGGTTTCTTATACGGGGACGATGCCAAGCGCTCAATCCAATGTCAATCCCTACTCGTTTTCCATCAGCGGGGATTTTGTCAAATACCAGTATGGGGTGAACAATAGCGTCGATTGTTCC
>JAKQGS010000303.1 GCA_029556045.1 Pseudomonadota bacterium
CCTCCGGGAAGATAGCCAGGATGCCATCCTGTTCCAAAACCGCTTCAGCGGCACGCATGGCTTCCAGGTTGGCTGTGCCCTGCAAAATGCGCAGCGTTTGCCAAAGGCGGGGGAAGATCTTCATATGCATTGGCGCGTTCGGCATTTCAGCATCGCCAATAAATTCCAACGGATATTTCGTGCTGTGGATGGGACCGATTGTGTCGAGGAAATGGAAGTGATTCCCGACGATCAACAAAGGACCTTTTTTGGGCAGGTTCTCAGTGCCATAAACTTTGTAGTCAATGAGTAACTTTGACGCCAATGCGATCCCACTTCGCAGCAATCCCCGCCGAAACTGGTTGCGCGGATAACGATACTTGGCCAAAAACTCTGTTTTTGTCTCTTGTCTGCCCATGATCCATCCCAAAATGTGTGTATTTTTGCGACAATTATACGGCAAACCTCGTTCGATTACCCTTATCCGTACTAGTAGGGAAGGGGTTTGACCCCTTCCATGGTAAACAAACGGAACGAAGCAGCCTATCCATTTCGCTGCTAGGGCAGGGGCCGTTCCCTACAACAAAATTACAACCCCAAAACCCTAAAGCTGGTTGGCTAATTCCTGTAATTCGATCTCTTCAGGTGTTTCTGCTTCGATGGTAATTCCGTGCGGGCGTGACTTGCCCTGGTCGTCCACGTATACAAAAGTCAGAAAGCCATCCACGGTCAGTTCTTCTTTGGTGGTGGCGCGCACGTAAGCGATCAAGCGCGACCGTCCGGTCTGGACGATTTTCGAGTCAAACCGCACAACCTCACCCGGTCTCACCGGCCGCTGGAAGGTCATGCCGTGGATTTTGAGGCAAAGCACATATTGCGGAGGCAGCAGATCTGCCGCGGCAATAAACCCCGCCTCCACCAGCCATTCCGCGCCTCTTCCAGCAAACAGCGTGCGGTGATGGTTGAGGTCCTCCCCTTTCACCAGCTGATGGATTGTCAAAGTTTTCATGCGCATATTTCACCTCATGGGATCATGATGACCAGGTTATCAAAGGCAACCTTAAAACCACCGGTTTCAAAGGTTCCCGCTATCATACCAAAACTACCAGGAGTAAAATCCGGATCCTGGATTTCACCAAGCAAGATGCCATTCACCGCCAGCGCTAGTTTTTCCTGGCTGCATTGAGCTGCCAGGCGATAAGGTCCGGACCCCGCCAGCTGTTCGCTGTAGGTCCAGTCGATCAGGGTGACGAAATTATCGCCGACCTGCTTCCAGATCGTAAAGTAGCCATCCTCGCTGATCTCAAGCGCCGTGAAGTTCTGGTCATCCTGCAGCCCGCAAACAAAGCCATAATCCGCGTCGCCCACCGATTTCACCACGCGCACGTCCGCCTCTGCCATCAGGGCATCATAGGCGAAGTATTGATCCGACCAATACCAATACATCGGTGAGATAACCTCGATGGTGTATTCACCATCTTCGTAAGCCCGTTTCCCGTCCGCATCGGCGGTGTTAAGCCAACCGCTGTCAGTTTTGGCAAAATCATCCTCAAAAATAACATCTCCAGAGTTTTGATAGACCAGGTTTTGGCTTTCCCCGGTGCTTACTGAGACTTCGCCCCGTTTAGCTGCTTCGATCATTTGATTAGCAAGGTTGATCGGGCGCAGAGCGTTGATGAACCCACCCGTGGGCACGCAATCATCATTTTCGTCGATGTAGCCATCGCGGTTTGTGTCTCGAACAGGGCGGCAATCGACGATATCCAGCGAGGCGTCCCCGTAACCCATTTGGGTCGGAATCCCGACAATTCGACCCTCCGCGTCCACCGCCAGCCCGCCCGAATTGCCACCGGCAATGGTGCCACTGGTTTTAATGAACGCCCGGTTGCCAAAAGGTTCTTCGGCTGTAAAGCCGCTGACCTCGCCCCGAGTGAGCGTGATCGTGCCGCCTCCGATAACCGGATAGCCGAGGATCACAATCGACTCGCCCAAATCGAGCGCGTCGGAGTCGCCAAGCGGAACAAACGGGAGCTTGAGCTGGCTGTAATCCAGCGGATTGCCTTCCAGGTCCCAGGCCGGCTTGATCACCGCCAGGTCCAGGTCTGCGTCTGCCTGGACAACGTGGGCATAGTAGCTGTCCACCGGTGGTTGGTCCTGCGCGACAGTCAGCGAGACCAGCAGCGCCACGACTTCCTCATACCGGGTGGAACTGACAACATGATCATTGGTCAGGATCAGTCCATCCGAGCTGATGATCGTGCCCGATCCGCTCCAGCGTGGAGTCGCTTCGCCATCGATATTCACGAATGCGGTAATCTGTACCACCGCCTGGTAAGGGATGGCTCCAAGGTCGGGGGCTTCCTCTTCCGGCGAGACACCCGGATCCCAACCGGTGGGGGTGGTTCCGGCAATTTTCATTTTGGTTTCTATGGCTGTCACGACTGTGCTCGTAACAACGCGCCAGTCTCCCTGCACATCGCCGCTTTTGTTGGCGCGAAAACGAAAGACGAAGTCCTCAACGCCTGTCGGCGCGATGGTCAAATCCATCTTGATGACCCCATCCCCATTTGCCTGCTGTTCCATGGTCAGCGGTGGGATCGAACCTTCGTAGCTTGCCCATTCAAAAAAGTTGGCTTCAAAGCGGATTTCCTGCACCTTGGCGTTAATGGTATCGGGGTTGGTAAGTTTCAGTTCCAAATCAAAGACCTGACCCTGCTGAA
>JAKQGS010000304.1 GCA_029556045.1 Pseudomonadota bacterium
TGAAATCCCATTAAAAACTATGCCCCCAGCCCGCGTTAGACGCGGACTGGGGGCTATCAAGCGGACTCGGTGCTCGCGGTCAGCCAACGGTTCGACCGCGCGATAGCCCCTTGGCTATCCACACATTTGGCGGAAGACCCATTATCTATTACTACAGTTGGTTACTCCTCTTTTTCGATTTCCGTTCGGGGGCGAACTCTCCCATTTTCAGGTCCCCTTTGGGTGACCTAGTCCGGACAATTGGCCTTCCATTCCAGATCCCTTTAGCAAGATGGACAGAGGAAGCCCTCTGTCCGACTACGCCGAACTTTTTCTAAGCGTGCCCCCGCGTGGATAGGATCTTTCCCATCAAAAATCCTAAACCCATTGAACCCATAATGTAGAGATAGGGATTTGCTCGTATATGCCGATCCGCCGCGCGTGTACTTTCGGCAATTCGTTCACCCAGTGTGTTAAGACGCTCATGCAATCGCTCGAATTCCCGCGATAAATAGGCTTCGGTTTTTTCCTTCGCTTCTGTGGATCTATCCTCACCCACTTCGGCCAGAACCTTGCCCAGATGCGATAAATCATCAATAACTTTCGACGCTTCTTCTCTAAGAACTTTAAGATTGTCCTGTTGTTTTGCCGGTGCAGCCATGACACTTCTCCTTGTGATGAATACGAGTACAGGAAAAATGCCTGCCGCATCGCAAAACTCGTGCCGAATTTGAGAGTGAGCGGTGCGCTATTTCCTTCGCGGATGATTCCAGCCACCGCTATTCAAACCCAAGTTTTTTTTAGATCAACGGACACACGATACACGAGCAAGCCCCGAAGCCTTGATATTGAGGTTGCTGGTGGCCCCACTGTCCAGATACACGACCCAGGCATTTGCAAGGGCTATTGATGTTGAAACCGTCGTTGACGACCAATAGAAAAAGACTCCTAAATCCAGATTCAAGGGAGTCCTTTTGGACCAAATGCCGTTTGTGTAGGCTTGCATCAATTCTTTTTGAGTTGGCACACGCCAGTCCGTATAGCCCCCATAGGCTAAGTTCTCACATAGTGTAATGGAGTTTTCCCAGTTACGGCTGGTGCCATCATCCCGGGCCCAGTATATCCCTGTCAGGTTATCGATATACACACAGGCCTCACCACCATTGCAGATGCCGTCCCCCGCAACACCCCCACCTGTCCCGTTATCGCTGGTGGGATCCATCGTCCAGTTGCTGCCGTTGGCCTGAAACCATCCTCCCGGGTTCTGGGTGGGGAATGCAGCATTATTATTGGTGTCTTCGACGGTGTCATAGACATCCAGGCCCGCGGCACCCGCTGTCCCCGACGAACGATCGAAGACGCTGGTGTCAGCCATATTTTTGAAGAAAGCGATGTTGCCTGATACACCCGCAACGGTTTTGCCGCGACGGATATCCCATGCATTAAAGGCATTGGTGTCAGCCGAGCGAAACGGTCCATTGGTCACACATCCCACTTGATTATCTGCCGTACAGTTGAGAACCGCTCCCGTGGTGCCAAAGATCGTGGCATTACTGAGGATGTTGGCGGCGACGATATCAGGATCGCCGGTATTGGTATGGAGGGTTCCCGATGAATCGAACCACTCAAACGCGACCGCACTCTTGATCTTGGCGTCAAATGTCGCCAGGTCTAAATCAGCAGTAGCGGTTGCGGAAGCGAGGGGATAGCTTCCTGATGGGTATTGACCGGTAACCCCGGCAATGACCGTACCAGACTTGATGGTGCCAGCGTTCACAATCGTCATGTTTGCAGCTTTATAAGAAGCCGTGGTCACACATCCCACTGCACCATCGGCGGCACAGTTGGTGTGACTTTCGGGAGTCAGGCTTCCGGCAACTCCGGCAATGGTGATGGTTGACTTGATGTTTGCGGCAAGGACATTGGACATGTTGGCTGCTTTAAAAGATACCGACGTTATGCAACCGGTGGCGCCATCGGTATTACACGTGGTATGAGATTCCTCCTGCGCCGATCCGGCGATCCCTGCAACGGTGTTGCCGGAAACAACCTTTGCTGCAAGACCAGTGGTATACGCCGCAGCATAGGTCGCTGTTGTAACGCAGCCGATTCCCCCGTCGGCACCGCAATTACTATGGCTTTCCAGGGTGGCTGTTCCCGCAATACCAAAGATATTCACACCATTGGCTACATTGGCAGCGGCAAGGTCCGCGTCGCCTTGGACGGTAAATTGACGATAGAGTGATGCACCATAAGTTTGATCATTATTTCCGGGTGCGATGATACCAGCGTCGGCAATCTCCCCCGTAAAACGGGTACCCGCAGAATCCCAGAATTCGTAACTGCCCGCCGCTGTGATACCCATCATGCTGGTGAGATCTGTCGTTCCAGAAGCCCCTGATAGAGGATAAGTGGCGGATGGATAATCTCCCAGTACTCCGGCGATGTTGACGCCGGACTTGACGTTGCCAGCCGTGACAAGACTCATATCGGCCGCCTTGAAGGCGGGAGCAACCACCACGCAGCCCGCTTCCCCATTGGAAGAACAGTTGTTCAAATTCCCCGTAATGCCCGCAATGGTTTTACCGGTTTTTAAGTCGCTGGAAATGATGCCGGTGGTATCTGCCGCCTTGTATGTGGCCGTGGTGATACAACCAGTCTGGTTGTCTCCTGTACAACTGCTGTGGCTTTCCAGAATGCCGGAGCCTGCCACACCAAAGAGTTCAGTACCACCCGTGATATTGGCCGCCACGAGATCCGCATCTCCAGCCACCGTAAATTGACGGTAGAGAGAACTATTGAATATCTGATTGCTGGTACCCGGCGTGATGGTACTGGCATCCGCGATGGTGCCGGTGTAACGGGAACCTACTGAATCCCAGAATTCATAAGTGCCTGCGGCGGTGGCTGCCGCCATGCTGGTTAAATCGCTTGTGGCTGTCGCTCCTGTCAGGGGGTAGGTGGCGGAAGGGAAATTTCCGGCGACACCAGCGATGGTTGCCCCCGCCTTGATATTGCCGGCATTAACAAAGTTCATGTCAGCGGCTTTGAACCCTGGGCCAACCACTACGCAACCGACATCTCCATCAGCTGCACAGCTGTTGTGTGATTCCGCAGTCGCGGTGCCGGGGATGCCCGCTACGGTATGGCCAGCGACTACCTTTGCAGCCAGGCCTGTGGTTAATGCTGCGGTATACGTGGCGGTGGCCACGCAACCG
This sequence comes from Pseudomonadota bacterium, assembly GCA_029556045.1. The sequence goes on from JAKQGS010000304.1 coordinate 3,198, forward strand.
GTGCCGCCGTCGGCGTTACAGTCGGTATGAGATTCTTCCGTCACCGAACCCGCCACACCAGCGATGGTGGCGCCGGACTTTATGTTAGCGGCGACGGCATTAACCATATTGGCGGATTTGTAGGAGCCGGTGGTTACACACCCGATGGCCCCATCGCTGGAGCAGGTAATGTGGGATTCTTCGATAGCGGAACCGCCGATACCTGCTACAGTTTGTCCAGATAGCACTTTGGCAGCAAGGCCGGTGGTAAGCGCGGCGGTGTAGGTGGCGGTGGCCACGCAGCCCGTGCTACCGTCCGCTGCACAATCATTATGGGATTCCGCGGATGCTGTCCCGGTAATACCAGCCACCGTGTTACCACTCACGATTTTTGGCGCAAGGCCTGTCGTGAGAGCTGCCGTATATGTGGCAGTTGCCACACAGCCCATGCTGCCATCGGCAGAACAATCACTATGCCCCTCGAGCGTGCCACTGCCGGCTATACCAGCAATGGTAATCCCAGCCTTCACATCGGCTCCGGTGAAGTTCGAAAGTTTTGCCGCTTTGTAGATGGTGCCATCCACAAGACAAGCCCCTCCCCCATCGACGCTGCAGGCGGGCCCAAATGATCCTGCTGTGCCCGCAATCGTCACACCCGCCTTGATATTGCCGGCTACCACAAGATTCATGTCAGCGGCTTTAAAGGCAGGTCCGACAACCACACAGCCAGCCTCGCCATCGGTCGCACAGCTAATGTGGCTTTCAGCCGACAGATTTCCGGCAACCCCGGCAATGGACACGCCGGATTTAATATTGCCTCCCACAACATTCAGCATTTTGGCCGCTTTATAGGAAGCATTCGCAACGCAACCAGTCGCTCCATCGGCGGAGCATTCACTGTGAGACTCCAATGCACCGGTTCCCGCAAGGCCAGCAACAGTAATTCCGGATTTAACATCACTGGCAGCAAAGTTAGCCATCTTGGCGGCTTTGTAGTTGCTGCCATCAACCAAACAGGCACCCTGTCCATCGCTGATGCAATCGGGGGCAAATATTCCAGTCACACCTGCTACCGCGACCCCGGCCTTCAAAACAGCCGGAGTAAGGCCTGTCAGGTCGGGGCCACTGCAGTTCTTGCTGCCGGTCTGCATGTCGCCGTTTTTGTCATAAAACTTTAATCCTGCACATATGTCCTGGGGTGATGCCGTGATAATGGGAAAGTCGGCTGCGGTCCCGGCATAAAATAGCGAAATGGTCTGGGAGTTGCCATCCTGCTCCAAAAGTAGATTGGTCAGACCGAAGCTGCCGCTGGAAGGAGCCACAAATGTGGCAAGGCTATCGCTCTTGAACTGAGCATCCACCTTGGCCCCATTCCAGGCCAGGAGGATCGATGATCGAAAGTTAATGCCACGAACTTCCACCGTCTCTCCCGGTTTGACAACAAATGGACGCCGTGAATGGACTTCCATGGGGGGAAGCGCATCCGCAGCCTTTTGCGTGAGAATGGCCGTTTGTGTGGGGACTTCGACCGGTGCAGGTGTTGTCTCTCCCAAATAAACGGTTTGGTAAGTGCCGAAACGGTCGGTACGAAACGATGCCGTGCGATCATTCACCGTAATAGATGAGCGAGGTATCATGCCAGTCCTGGTTTCCTGCCGTGTTTCATCCGTGACCCGATACACAACGGCGAGACTGCTGTCCTCACCACTCTGCATCAAAGCAAGACTCACGTTTGTTGGCAAAGGTAGCGACATTGTAAAGGGAACCACAGCGTTCTGTGGCGCGCTTGATGTGACTAATACCGCAGCACCTGACTGAGAAAATCCCCCGCCGATGCCAAGCTCCGCCGCTGTGCCCGGTGAGGCGATAGGAGCGGCATTCTGGACCTGAATTTCGGTGCTGACAGCAAGGGAGCCCGGAGGAAATTCCAAGCTCGACCCATTTAATCCAGCTTCCGTTACTTCGATACGCTGGGTGCGAGAATTTGCCGAACTGATCGATGCCACCACCGCACCGTCTGCATTCGTGGAGGTCGGTACAACAACCGCACTATCCGGTTGATCATCTGGTGTGGTGCGTGTTGATTTTTTTTCGTCTTTGAACAACTGGGGAAAGGCGGAACAACCGCCTATGGTCAAGCCAACCACCGTCAGGAAAGACCATTTTTGTACGACTTTTATCCTGGGACACATGGCACCCACCTCACTCATGAGAAACAAGATCCAACGACTTTGTTTACATTGAGGAGATCGGGCTATTTTGTTGAAACTTAAGAGGATTTAGTTGTTTTGGGTGTTTTCACGTAAGCCCTTTGGAGAGGCCATAAAATATGGGCGATATAACAATAGGTTGTGATTATTACGCGACGAAAGAGTCGGTGAATGTCCTACCACCTTGCGCAGCTATTTTTCAGATCAAAACGACCGGCTGGCCGAAAGATCATGTTATGAGGTCGGAAAGCAAGCTTGCACCCTGCTCCCATTTGGGAGCAGGGTTTTCCATTAAGCGACAATTAGTACAGTTCAACCACATTGACTCGTCGTAGGCGACGCGATGGCTCCATGGAGCAATCCAGGGAGTACATGGCCTCAGCCTGCAGCTGCACAATTTTTTTGTAGATGGTTTTCTCGGACCAAACATACTCATAGACCACATAGTCACGGGTCCAGGTTGTGCCGCCCGAGACCGGCACCGAGCCGCGGCGATTGTAACTGCCAAACCCCTGATCAACGCACATCTGGTCGAGCACTTCGTCGTCCATAGCCTGTCCACGCTTTGAATAGATGGGATATCCACCCATCGCCGTAGGTTCTGTCACGATCGTCTTCACGTCACTGTGAGCCTGATCGTTAAGGTGTGATGTTCCGCAAGCAGATCCCAACAATGCCGCACAGATGGCCGTAAACTTGAGTAATTTCATAGTATCCTCCCGGGGTTTTCTTCTCTCAGTTAGGTCTTGCTAGTCATAGGCACGACAATTGTCAACCCGTCAAAAAGGCATGAATAGGACTCATTCCCATTTCGCTCAGGGTGATCAAATAGAAATTCCCATTTTTTTCATGCTGTTGCATCAATTATGGTAGGTTGGCCAAAAATCTAATAAGCGGCATCACACGGATCTGACACCCATTGATTGGGGGATTCACATAGTCAACCTCTCCGCGTAGATGAACTTGAAATGCGTATGGAATTTTCGCCCTTCCCAGAAGGTATTTAAGATTACCGCTAAATGGTTCATGACTGGTTTTGACTTCAACAGCCATCCATGGCTTACCACTTTTTAGTAAAATAAAGTCCACTTCGTGCCGGTTAACATCTCGGAAATAACGCAATTCGGATTTTATACCTTCGACATCCTCTAACCAATGACAGGTTCTCAGGAGATGCATGGCCACTAGGTTCTCAACCTTTGCACCTATGTTTTCGAGGCGCCCCCAGTCCCAGAGGTATAACTTTTGCTCTTTTTTTACCGCTTTAATGCGCGGGACACCGAAGGGGGATAATCGGAAGCAGGAATAGAAAGATTCCAAGGCCAAAAGCCAGTGTTTGACTGTTTCAAAGGCGACTTCCAGATCTTCTCGCAAATTATTGACCGATAGAACTGACCCTACGGTATCAGGAAGACGATCATAAAGCAGTTCAAGTCCTTCCAGCGAACGAAAATTCTGAATCGACGCAATTTCCTCCCGCACCAGCCGGGTTCCATATCCGAGCCGCCAACGTGAGGCCAGTCTTTGGGATCCCGAAAAAAATGGTTCAGGAAAGCCCCCTAACACTAGCAAATCTTCGAGAGCTTTTTGTGCTCCGGGCGACGGGGAATTCGCCATTTGCACAATTTCTTCCACGGGAGGAACTTTAAGGTTTAGGATTTCAGACATTGTCAGAGGGTGCATTCGGTAAAGGAAGTAACGTCCCTGGAGAGAATCGCCACCACGACGGTAGACATCCAAACGAGCGCTACCCGTCACCAGGATTCGGTGATTCCCATGATGAAGATCATAAGTCCCTTTTAACCAATTACGCCAACGTCGAAATTTGTGCAGTTCATCCAAGACCCAGAGTTCCGATCCTTCATCAAGGGTCGATGCCATGATTTGCTTGCGATGTTTTTGGATGTCCCAGTTATAATAGGACGAAGACATTTCTGCTGCGATCATTCGCGCCAATGATGTTTTACCCACTTGCCGCGGCCCTGCCACAAACACCATCTTTTGGGTAAGATCGTCCTGGATATGTGACATGATTCGGCGTGGGATCAGCATGGTATCATTTTAGATGTATATCGAATATAGTCAAGACTTTTTTAGATATACATCTAATTTAGTGTAATTTATATTTAATATTTTCAGCGCATTATATGATTTTTGGCGTTTCTTTTCTTGTGATTCACGAAATAAATTTGCGACAATTTTTATTCATTCTCAGGCCGGGATGAGCAAAGATTCGCCCCATATCTGACCCACCCCTTGATTAAAGCTGGAGCTGAAAGATCAGCGGCTTTTGACTCACCCCGTTCACTTTGGGAGACCAATAGTGGCTGCCGGTATAGTACCGGCGGGTGGTAACCGGCTTCAGGGGCAATTTGAGATTGATGGTGCGCTTTTCTCCCGCCTGCAGCGTCAGAAGGCATCCCTTAAAAACCTTTTCA
>JAKQGS010000312.1 GCA_029556045.1 Pseudomonadota bacterium
ATGATGGTGGCGATGACCATCCCAATTGCTGACACCAAGAGTGTATTGCATAGCCCCACCCAGAAGGCCTGCCCATACGTGGACTCCTCCGAGTACGGTGGTAGATGCATGATGATATCAAAACCCGCCGTGCGATCCCAAAACCCAAACCCGGTGCTGATTCCCTGGCGGGACAGATTGGCCGCAGCATTGGCGAAGAGCCAATAGACGAGAGCAGCCAGCGTCAGCAGGACTAAACCCTGCAAACCCCAGAGCCATCGACGGGAAGAATGGGAACGCCGCGCAGTCATGACGTCCGATCACCGGAATGGCATAGGGTACATCTGTCCCCCTTTATTCCAGAGAGCATTGAGGCCCCGCTGGATCTTCAGAGGTGACTGCGCCCCCAGATTGCGTTCAAACATTTCCCCGTAGTTGCCGACGCTTTTGATCGCCAGATAAGCCCATTCGTTGGTGAGGCCGAGGCTTTTGCCCATATCCCCCTCAACTCCCAACAGGCGCTTGATTTCAGGATTGGGGGATTTTTTCATGTCGTCCACGTTCTTTTGGGTGATGCCAAACTCTTCGGCCTGCAGCAAGGCAAAGATCACCCAACGGGCCACGTCCGCCCACTGCTGATCGCCGTGACGAACCGCTGGCCCCAGCGGTTCTTTCGAGATGATGTCCGGGAGCACCACATGGTCCTCCGGTTTTTTCAATTTCAAACGATTGGCATAGAGCCCCGACTGATCCGTGGTGAAGGCATCACAACGCCCCGCCTCGTAGGCGGCCACCACCTCGTCGTTTTTCTCAAAGGTCAGCAGTTTATACTTCAGTTTGCCCGCACGAAAAAAATCCGCCACATTCAGCTCCGTGGTGGTGCCCTGTATGGCGCAGATGGTGGCGCCGTTCAGATCTTTGGCAGACTTCACACCGAGGGCTTTTTTCACCATAAACCCCTGCCCATCGAAATAAATCACCCCGGCAAAATCGATCCCGAGGGTGGTGTCCCGCACCAGAGTCCAGGAGGTGTTACGAGACAGGATGTCGATCTCTCCGGACTGCAGGGCGGTGAACCGCTCTTTGGCAGATGTGGGGCGAAATACCACTTTATCCGCTGAACCCAGGGTGGCGGCCGCCATGGCCCGGCAAAAATCCGCATCGATCCCCTGCCATTGACCCTTGGCATCCGGACTGGAAAAGCCCGGCAAACCTTGACTCACCCCGCAGGTGAGTCTGCCTTTTTTCCGCACCTGATCGAGGGTGCCGCTCAATGCTGGGGTTGATAAAACCAGAGCCATAGTGAAGGAAAAAATCTTGGTCATCGTGATTTCTTTCGGCGATTGTCATTTAAAATTGTTCGAGCTGAAATGTCCGATATTTTTGCCAAAAGTGCGACAAAAAAATTATTATCATAGTGTGATTATTAATTTTTTAAATTCCCCGACGTCGGCTGACCAAAACATCTGCATGGGGATCATACGCCAGAATCCGCACTTTCATGAAAAAGCTCTTGTGAACAATACGACTTTTCATTATCTTGCATAAACCTCCGACTTAGACCTCCGACTATCCGAACGATGCTGACACCCAGCAAAGGGACCCGTTTTGTTTTATTCCTTGAAGCAGACTCTGCATACTGCATTCTTTCAGCAGATTTATCCGGTCTTACGCCTGGGGCGCACCAGGCCCATACAGGTGGAGGATCTGCCAACCCTTCCGGCCACACTGGACCCTCGCGCCCTGCCGGAGGACTCCATGGAATTTGCCACGGATTCCGGAACCGCGTTGTGGAAAAGCCTTGTGCGGTATCATAAGCGGACCGTCGCTATCATGCTGCTCCTGGTCCTTTCCAGTGGCCTACTGGGCTGGGCGGTGCCGCCCCTGATTTTTCATCTCGTGGACGCGGTCAAAGCCATTGCCAACAACCAGGGATCCCTAGGGATAGGGATCGGACTGGGGGCTCTGCTGGCCCTCTGTTCTGCCGGGCGATCGGTTCTGGGACAGCATTATTTTCATGTGATGCTGAAAAACATCATCACCATTCAGAACAGCGTCAACCTGCGCCTCTACCGTAAGGCGTTATCCGTTACCCGCCAGGTGCGGCTGAATCATCCCACCGGCGATGTGGTGAATTACTTCAGCAATGACTCCCACGATATGGCGGCGATCAATGAAGTGTTGGTGGGTATCGCCGAAGCGGCGCTGACCATCATCGTGGTGACTGGCATGCTC
>JAKQGS010000322.1 GCA_029556045.1 Pseudomonadota bacterium
GTGATGGACGGCTTGCCGGTGGGGCCTTCATACGCCCGCTTTTTGCCCTTAAGCAGCAGGCATTCCCAGCGCAGGGATTTTCCCAAGGGGTAATCGTCATCCTTTGCGTCCGTCAGGGCTTGATAGACCTTGTGAACGTGACGGTTCTCAAACCATCCATTGGCGACCCGGTGGGCTTCGTCATTGAGGGCAAACATCACCAGACCACTCACCCCAAAATCCAAGCGGTGCACCGGCCAAATCCGCTGCCCCAGTTGTCGGGTCAAAAGGTCGCCGAGGCAGGGGCGGGGATCATCCTGCCCCATGCGAGACCAAACGCTCAGCATGCCGCAGGGCTTGAAAGCCACCACAAACGACGGGTTTTGAAAAACAAGTTCAACCATGCTGCTGATTGTATATGCACTAACCGTGGAATCAAGGGGTTATCAGCCAAAAAATTGTGGTTCGATACCAGACTTTCCCTTGCCATATCCGGCTATTACCGATATAGATACCAGACCTTTTCCCAAAACCCTGGGTCTGGCCCCAATGCGGTCCGCAGGCGTTTTCCCGAATATATGCTCCGGTGGTGGAATCGGTAGACACACAGGACTTAAAATCCTGCGTCCGCAAGGATGTGCCGGTTCAAGTCCGGCCCGGAGCACTTTTAATCCCCGCTAAACCCAACTCGAGTCAATTTCTATCGTTAATATTCAACTATGCAACCACCGCTCTGATTTGGCGTGAATTATGACGGGCAACAGGCATCAGCAACCCTCTTCTTCACCCCATCTTTCGTTGCGTAACAATACATCTTAGGTGTCCAGTATGGATCAATGCCGCAAGCTGGGTCGGTGTTTGGTTTCGATGTCGTCGACTCCGAAGTTGTTGGAATCTCGGTCGTTGAGGGTGAATCCGTGCTCTGCGTTGAATTAGGCGCTTCGGCTCCAGTCTCCTTGGTTTCAGCTGGTTTATTCTCTGCGGTTATGATCTCATCCTGAGGGAATAAATACGAATCAACTAAATTCGCTTTATCGGTTCGGATAAAGTAGGCGAATCGCTCTTTGTAGCTACTGGACCCAGTTTGGTCTGATAGTGCTATTTTAAATTGGTTCTCTGGGCAAACCTCAGTAACTTTATTTAAGAGTAGGTCAGTTGGGGTTGTCGATTCGGAAACGATTTCTTGAATAAGCATAATATCCCCAGAGCAAATCAGCTCAGCCATTTCTTGTAATGCTGCTTCGTCGGACGATTTTGTCTCACCAAATACCTTTGCGTTGAAAGAACCTACCCTAAACCCCGAAATTTCAGCCCATATCGGGAAATGATCACTATCGGCAATAACATCAGAACCAACTTCCCCCTCAGGACTTGTCGAAATCGAATCACCTCGAACAATGATCCTATCGTAAGCGCAAACAGTTTCTGCCGTATTGGTGTCGGCACTATCGGGAATCAACCATTTATATGAAGAATCCTGTTTGATATCCAATGAGTCGATCTCGTCTTGGGAAGCATAGGAACACGATAAATTCATGTCACCGATGATCGCCGCATGTTCGCAGCTTTCTTTGCCAGATACGAATGAATAGACGTCATCGAGATAGTTGGCTTCGGTGACCGCTGATTCTGGCTTTAAATGAACGCCAATCAATGAGAATTTGGGTTTATCAGCGGGCTCAAAAATCGCGATGTATGGGGAACGTTCAAAGGCGGGAGTAGGGATGATTGATGGGCTATTTTCTTGGGCCTTTTCACTATTCTTATTTTGGTCAACTTTGGAGATACAAGCTATCTGGCAAGTGAGGACTAAAAAAAATATTTTTAACATGTTGTTCATAGGATCTCCAATTCCGCTCAAAGCGTTATCGGAGTGCTAGATTCAAAAAATTAGTTAAAAACCTGAAAATCATAGCCAATACATGTAATTACTCATGATTCAGCGCTGTAAAACATACGTCAAGTCAAATTGGTTTTGGCCACACATTGGAAGAAAGCTAATTCCCTGGCTTGGACACCTTGAATGTCCTACAAAATGTCCGGACTCTATTCAAAACCCGACATCAATCCAGGGAATACGAGTTCCCCGATCTTATATCTGCGAATGCCCATACTACACCACGGTCAAGGGTGGGGAGTTATGGCGATGATCGTTAGATCGTTGTCGGTGGGGCCGTAACACCAAAAGACCCGATAAGCGCCCGGTGTCCGGTTCTGGGCGTAGGCTTCGAAAACTTTTTCACCGGTCCTAACTGGATTTTTTATGGCGTCGTATTCATGAGTTTGAAGGCCAGTGTGGCGAGGATTCTCGGCCAAGAGTTTTAAACATTTTTGAACTTGTTCAAAAAGTCCTTCTTGGGGAGAGGATGCCGTTCGTCCTTCTTTCTCCCGGGACTCTTTCGCCGACTTAGCTGCCATTTTTAGTTCGGTATGCTTCGCCTTAGCCGTTGGCGTCAGCTGTAGAGTGCGTCGAGCCATCTGGTATCCTGATTCATAAATTTAATCGTCTTCGAAGGGGTCGTATTCTTCAAGCTGGCCAGCTTTGGCTTCCTTGAGTCCCTGTTTGACGAGCGCCTGTGCTTCAGCGCTTTCAAAAAACCAAGCCGTCGGTTCCGGGATAATCGCAGCTTTCGTGATGAGGAACTGGCTTGCGCTCACTTTGGTGATTAAGACATGGGCGTTAGCGAATTCAGGTAGGGTAATCCGCCCCTTCCCGTCGGCCTTTTTGGCTTTGGCGCTCATGATAGACCTCCTTTGCATCCAATATCCCACGTATCGGCTAGTGGGGAAATAACTTTAGTGGGAAAACCCCACCATTGCAACATATCACATTCCTTAAAGAAATAGGAAACCCTTATTTTCCCAATTGCAAATCCCTTATCGCAAAGAACAGACCTCAGAAGCCAATATCTGCGCTTTTGCGGGATAACCTATTGATCATATTAGAGATGGAATGAAGCGATACCTTTTTAAGGGAATCGGTCGCCCATCGTGGGAGCTCGATGAAACATCTGGACCCTTTGTGGCTCACCTTGAAGAATTGAAAAAGCGCTTTGAGGGTTATCTTTAAGGCGTGCCCCTGTCCTGGGACAATGTCACTTCAGCGGCCTTCAGACGAGCTCGTTCGCCCCGGGGCGAAAAGCGATTCAGGCGGCGGTGTTGCAACAGGTGCGGATGCGAGTGCACATGCTCAGCTTTTTTAGGATTGCCTGACTCCAAAAGGGTCCATGCTTCTTGATCCGGACGTTCCATCGCTCTATATCCTCCACCTTAATATTCGGTCACATCCCGCAGAAAACTCGGGGTAAAGGGACCAAAACCTAACAAAAGCCCATAGTCTTTCTTTTTGCCGGAACTGGTTAACGATCGCTGGATGGCGGTGCGTACATGGCCATTCAACTCCTTGATCTTCTGGTCAACATACAGGGCATCCTCTTCCAAAAAATGATGGATGGTCAATGCCATATGGCTTAATTTTCCCGGTGAAGCTGCGCGGGTATCCAAAAATTCACGATACATCTGGCCCCGGATCTTGCGGGCCAATTCACCATCGGGTCGAACGTTGGCGCGACCATTAAAGAGAAATTTTACCTTGTCACCCGGAAATACCTGAATCAGCTTGAGCCCCTCCAGGGCTTTGAGATACCGGCGGGTGCTGCGGTGGTTGATGCCAAACTTCTCTTCGATTTTTTTGGGAGTGTAGCCACCCAACAGCTGATATAGATAATTTAGAGTCCCTGGATGTTTTAAAAAGGCGTCCTCCTGCTCGACGGTAAAGGTATAGGCCTCCTCATCCTTGCCCGGGCTCATGCGTGCGAGGTCTTGCATGGTGAGGCCCAGCGAATCCAGCAATAGAAACAGATTATCAAGGGTTACCCCGTGGCCCGCAAACCAGCGTTTGAGGGTGGGTAGGGATACTTTGAGTGTTTTGGCGAGGGTCTCCTGAGTCAAGCCGATACTGCGGCAATACTGGCGGAGAGATTGCATGGTTTCAATGGTCACTGATTTTGAGGTTCGTTTCATGAACTATAACGTATCACAGGATGATACATTCTATAAAGTGGTTTAATGGATTCGCATTTTGCTTTATCAGTCTCACCGTGTCGCCGATAGTAGTAGTGAGAGTTTTCGGTAAGTTCAGCGATCCGACGATCATAACTCAACCTGCGTCAAAACAACAAGAATGAAGGATCGAAGTCATGGGACGGGGAATACGGTTAACATCGGCACTGGGGGCGGATTTTTGGAATTTTCGTCTCGGCCAGTTGGTGTCCCTGTTGGGGGACTCCTGTGGCAATATCGCCATGGCTTGGTGGATTCTGGAGAAATCCGGCTCTGCCGCGCAGATGTCCATGGTGTTGGCCCCAGCCATGGTGGTTCGCATTATTCTCCTGCCATTGTTGGGTCCCCTCGGGGATAAGGTCTCCCGCAAAAAGCTGATTCTGTTGGCCGATCTATGGCGTCTGCTCATGGGGATCGTTCTGGTCTGGATGGTTTATGCGGATTACTATCAACAGACGGTTTTGACGCTGGTTTTTGCTATGATGGCAATGGGTTCAGCTCTTTTTTTTGCGGCTTCTGGACCCATCATGCCGCAGATCGTGGCGCGGGAACATCTTCACACGGCGATGCAGCAGACTCAGGCCATCAATGCCACGGCCGGAGTTATTGGCGGTATTGTGGGGGGTGTGGCTGTTTCCACTATCGGTGTCCTGGGCGCGTTTATTTTGGACGCTTTATCTTATTTTGTGGCAGCCGTCTGTACTGGGCGTATCAAGGCGGATACCAGTCCTGCCCCAGTAGCCAGGGCTATTGACACAAGTCCCGTGCGGCAATGGTTGGGGGAACTGGGGGAAGGTTTTAGGGTTCTGAGTCGGATTCCCCTTCTGGTATGGCTGCTGCTGAATGCTATGGTGATCAACTTTGCACTGGCGCCGCTGGCTGTCGTGTTGCCAGTATTGGTTAAGGAAAGCCGTGGCATGCCCGCATGGTATTTAGGGGGATTGGAAAGCTCGATTAGCCTGGGGGCTATCGTTGGTGCGCTGATGATGCCGATCGTGCTCAAAAAGTATCATGCGCACACCGCAATGATTTGGTCCCTCATTCTGATTGGGCTTGGTGTGATGGTATTACCCTGGCCTTTGAATCCCTACCTTGCGATGGGAATTTTGCTTCTGGTAGGAATCGGATCGTCTTGTGCCAGTATTCCCCTGGCATCGCAGATGTCATTGGCCATACCGACCCAATATCAGGCACGGCTTGGGACATTGCGGCAGTTCGTGAGTTCCGGCATGTCGCCGCTGGGTGTGGCGGGAATTGGGGTTTTGATCGCATCCGTCGGGCTTAACATGTCATTGGTACTGATGGGGGGAGTGGTTATCGCCTTGGCTCCCCTGATGCTGCGGGTGCCGCACCTGCGTGATTTCATGGGGGCCATTCCTCAGGATACCGGAGACTTTTTAGAGAAACGGTTTCCGGGTGCTTTTAGAAAAATAACATAGAAGAGGTGTATTAAGAAAATTACGGTGGTTGACCGTCAAGTCTTTGCAGGTGGCTCTCAGTAAGCGTCCGAAATTGAATCTGCGTTTTTCGCAAAAATCCAACCCTCTCTGGAAAGGCCCCTAGAGGGGCCATGATGGTCTAATGATTAGCTGCAAGCGGTGGTTCTGGCAGGATGACTTTGGGCTCGCGATCTGGCCTGCGTGGCGTTTTCGGGGGAACCAGAGCCATGCCGGTAATATATTTCGTCAGTTCACCAATCATAAACTCCTTGGCCTCCACCAATGCCTCCATAATATGGCGCATGCTGATCACCGCAATGGGACGTTGCTGGTCCAATACGGGGAGATGGCGGACTTTGCGAGTGGTCATCACCTGCATGCACTCCTCAAGGGTGAAGTCCGGGGTCACGTAGAAGACCTGCTTTTTGGCACAGCGAAAAACAGGGAGTGTTAAAATGCTTTCCGCCCCATGTTGCTGCAACCCCCGCACAAAATCACGCTCTGAAAACACGCCAATCAAGCGATTTTTACGCATAACCAAAAGCAGACCCGCATTCTGGTTTTCTAACGTCTGCAGAGCCAGTTTTACGGGTGTATCATCGGACACCTGGGGCAGTTGGGTTATGGATTTTTGGTGGATCAATTCGCGAATCGTTCGCTTCATGACGAATCCCTCCTCTTGTAATTGAGCTGCACTATTGATGACGTGCAGCCATGGATAGCCAGAACGGCCTTTGTGATGGTTCTGTCAAAACTATGACAGAAGTCGCATGAGAGAATCATGAACGCAGTGAAATATGGGGTTCGATTCGTTCCGAGGTCTGAAGCAACGTTCTTTTAATGAGTAATAATCCCGATGAGTCGGTGGGCAAAAGTTGCCGCCGTGAGTCGGCATTATTGTCCCTTTGCAGTCTTTCGCAGATTTTCTAGCATATTAGGTATGCAGTTCATTTTGTAAAGGCATAGGAGACGATTCCCCATGCGTGATTTTCGTTGCTTGATGGCGATGTCCCTGGCATTGCTCCTGCTCCCCAACCATAGCCAGGGAGCTCCCCAAGGAATAACAAAACCTACCGCAAATGCGACGCCTCCACCACCTACGATCACGAGCAAGTCCGTAACAAATGCACCTACGACCGCCGCGCCCAAGCCGTCACCAACTCCCCCGGTGTCTCAAAAGACCATCGCTTCGCAATCCACGCCGCAGCAGGCCACATCCGGGGCAACGTGGGAACCCGTCATACCCTTGCCATCAGTGCCTGATCTGGCGTTGGGTGGGGACGAAATGATGCGGGATCCCAAATTAGCGGAACCACCGTTGGTGGATGACATGGCCGCAGCCCAGGTGATGCAGGAGGTGAAAAACCTGCTGGGGGAATTGAAGTACACCAAAGGTCCACGGCAGTTTGAATTACATCACGAGATCTATCGCAACTATGTCTCGTATACCTACTTCCTGGAGGACGCCATCCGTGGGCGGGTGGACAGCGAACTCAGTCCTGCTACCGCAACAAAGAAGCTCCTGAACGCCCGGGTTGAGGTCATTCGTCATGGTGTGGCCATGACGAAAGGTTTTAAAGACAAGCGCCTCAAGTCCCGCGCCATGTATCATATCGTCTTGTCCCGTTACTTTCTTGGCAAAAACCCGGAGGCTGCGCTGAGCCATCTGGCGGCGGTTTCCAAAAATCTGCCACCCGAAATGGCGCAACGGGTGCAGTATCTGGCCGCCATGCATCAACTTCGGCTGGGGAACCGGGCTGTTGGTCGTGCGGCGCTGGAGGCGCTGCTGCCGTCGCTGCCACGCCCCGGCAAGTTGAACGCTCATCTGGCTTTGGCGGAATTCAAGTCTGGGGTCATTGGTGAAGGCCAGCGTATTGGTCCCACCGATCCTAAATACGTCGATCACCTCAGCGCTGTGGTGCAGTTGATTACTCCAGAGATGGGGCTGGCAGAGCGGGAGGATTTATTCGCGCGGGTTGTGCGCACGTGGGTGGCAGCGGAAGGCTCACGTATCAACTGGGCAGCATCGCCATTTTCTTTGGTATCTTTTCAAAAGATGGTCGGACGATATGCTCTGATGGAGCGGGTCGCACTGCAATCCTGGCAGAAGGGGGATCGGGCTGGTGCAATGCAGACCTATCGTCAGGTGGCTAAATTCATGGTAGGACGTCCTTTGGCGGCTCTGATTGATCAAAGGATTCTCGATCTGGTGAGTGAGGAATACAAACGCAGCAAGGATGCTATTCCTCTTGAAAAGGAACTTTTAGCCCTGGTGAAGAAA
>JAKQGS010000324.1 GCA_029556045.1 Pseudomonadota bacterium
CACCCTGGCCCGTCTGCAATCACGGTATGACTGGCAGTCCATGATTCAGGATCGTCCCGCCACCTCCACCTCCCGTTTCATCGATCTGGGATGTGGATCCGGCGCCCTTTCCATGGGCTTTCTCAATTTTCTGAACCGTCGGTTTCAAAAAGTTCCAGGCCACATCGAAATCAATCTGTTCGATCAACACGGTGCGTTTCTTGATATGGCCCGCTGGGGCATCGAACACCTGTTTCCTGCGGTTCCCATTAAAGCACAAAAAGGAAAAATCGAAGAAAAATTCGGTTTTATCGCCGATGCCATCACATCTCATCCCAAAGACCTGTTTATTCTTGGCATGGGTTATGTCTGGAATGAGCTGGCAGAACGAGCCCGCAGCAAATTGTTGAACTTGCTGCAAAACCCTAAACTATTGGATGGCGAAGGGCTATTAATCGTGCTGGAGCCGGCCAACGAAAAATTGGCCCGCACCACGCTCGAGTTTCGCGACCAATTGGTGGAAATGGGTTACCAAGCCCTCTATCCCTGCCTCCATTCCGCCCCTTGCCCAATGTTAAATCACCCCAAGGACTGGTGTTTCAGCGAAGCCTCGTGGGATCGTCCAAAAGAACTGAAATTGGTGGATGATATCCTGGAATCCAACCGGACCAAGGTCAATGGCGTCTTCCAGGTTTTCGCCACGCCAGGTCTTGCCACCAAATTAAAGCAAAGGTATCAGGTTCCAGCGGCTACCATCGTTGGACGGCCGGTCGTAAAAACCCCACCGGCCAGGGCACGAACAAAACCCGGTCCAAAACCCTATGAGTACCTGCTTTGCACCGAAGAGGCAGTCTTAAACAAAGTCAAACCAACGAAGGATGAGCCACCGATTCATCGCGGGCTTTTGTGGACCCCCGCCGATTCCGAAAGTTCACCCCGCAAAAACGCCAGGCAGTCCCGAAAGTCCCCTTCATAAGGGGCTTCGACCATTTTGATCTCCATCCGCGGTGAGGGCTTAAAAGTCAGACTGCTGGCATGCAACATCTGACGCCGCGCCAATCCTCTCAGGTGCTGGGTCACTTGCCGCTGTTTGTCCCGTCCATATATCCGGTCACCCAGGATGGGCAAATCGCAATGCTCCAAATGCACACGGATCTGATGGCTGCGTCCTGTGCGGGGATGGCAGGAGATGAGAGATATGCCATATTCAGAAAATTCCTCCAGCCGCTGAAATTCGGTGACAGCCTCACGACCACCCGGGGTGATAACGACACGTCCGGTCTCCCGATCGATGGGGCTGAGGGGTTCCTGCACAATCCACGATTCGGCTGGACACCGGCCCACACATAATGCGTGATAGATCTTTCCCACCTGATACTCCTGGAACTGCCGCCCCACAAAATCTGCCGCCTTGCGATCGAGTGCAATCAGCATAACCCCCGACGTATCACGATCCAGCCGATGGAGTAGGTGCAACGAAGCAAAGGTTTTGCCGGCTCCCCGCAAGTATTTTTCCAATAGAGGCAGCACATGAAATACCGCCTGCTGCCGGGTTGCCTGCGAGGGAACTCCCGCCGGTTTATTGATCGCCACCAGCCCGGCACCCTGAAACAAAATCTGCTCATTGGTCAATGCCGGTGCACCATCGGTAAGCTCGGCAGCTGTCTGGCCCTCACGATATTCCAGCAGCACTTTATCGCCGGCTTTCACCAGACGGGAAGCCACCCGGAGGCGATGGCCATTCAGGTAACACCCCCCGAGGTCGATGATGCTGCGAATCCTGCGCCGCGAAAGATTGCCTTGGCTGATCCTGGAGAGCGCCACATCCAGACGTAAATCCTGAAATTCCGGGGGAATCGTATAACGGAGGGATGGCATGAAAACCCCATTTAGGTTACGGGTTACAGGGCCCTAGCCCTTATCATTCCATGCATCAAAAAAAAAGGCTTTCCCACCAGAGCCGCCCAATCCGCAGTGGCAGGATTCCCGGGGATTTACTATAACTGATAACATTCATTGATCATTTGCAGGAAGGTTACCCCATGTCCTCTCAACGCACCATCATCCTGACATCCGCACTCCCCTACGCCAATGGCGACATTCATCTGGGACATATGCTTGAACACGTCATGTCAGACATTTGGGTTCGATATCAGAAGATGCGCGGCCATGAATGCCTTCATATCTGCGCGGAGGATACACACGGCACCCCCATCATGGTGAATGCCCGCAAGCAGGGCATCACTCCTGAAAAACTCATCAGCGACGCCGCGCAGTCCCACATCAAAGATTTTGCGGGATTTGATATCGCGTTTGATAATTACAGCTCAACGAACACCGACCTTAATCGCCAGGTTACGGAAGAGATTTTCCATGCCCTCAACAAGGCAGGAGCGATAAGAGATCGGGTCATCAAACAATCCTATTGCCACCATGATCAGATGTTCCTGCCGGACCGGTTTGTCAAAGGCATTTGCCCCAAGTGCGCCGCCGAGGATCAATACGGGGACAACTGTGAGGTTTGCAGCGCCAGCTACACGCCCGCCGATCTGAAGAACCCCAAGTGCACCCTGTGTGGCAATGCACCAGTGCTTCAGGATACCCAGCACCTGTTTGTGGAGTTGGATCGGTTCCGGGACTTTCTCAAAGAATGGGTACCGGCACACACCGCCCCCGAAGTCGCCAACAAGATGAATGAGTGGCTGGGGGGAAACCTGCAGGAATGGTGCATTTCCCGTGACACTCCCTACTTTGGTTTTGAAATCCCCGGTTATCCGGGCAAATACTTTTACGTGTGGATGGACGCGCCGGTCGGTTACATCTCCTCCACCTGGGAGTGGTGTCAAAAACACGGGCGTAAGATCGAAGATTTCTGGGCCAACCCCCGCTGCGAGATCTATCATAATATCGGCAAGGACATTGTCTATTTCCATACATTGTTTTGGCCGGCGATGCTAAAAGCTTCCCGTTACAAGACGCCCGATGGCATCTGGGTGCACGGTTACCTGACGGTCAATGGCACCAAGATGAGCAAGTCCCGGGGCACCTTCATCAGCGCCGCCACCTATCTGAAACACCTCGACCCCGTGTACTTCCGTTACTATATGGCGTGCAAATTAAACGGTGAAATCGAGGATTTTGATTTGAACCTCGAAGACTTTGTCAGCCGAGTGAACTCAGATTTGATCGGAAAAATCACCAACGTGGCCTCCCGTGGCGCACAGATGCTGGGGCGCATCGATGGACGCATGGGGACGCTGTCGGAGGAAGGACGCCTCCTTGTGTCGGCGGCGCAGGAAAGGGCGCAGCTCATCGCCCGTTATTACGAGGAGCGCAATTATTCGCGTGCCGTTGTGGAGATTCGCAATGTTGCCGACGAAGCAAACCGCTATTTTGATTCTTACGAGCCCTGGAAACTGGTAAAAACTGACCCCGAAAAGACACGGGAGATTCTGACCACCATATTAAATCAATTTCGCCTCATGGCCATCTACCTCAAACCCGTCATTCCGTCCTATGCGGCTCGCGTCGAACGCCTGTTTGGTGAAGCCCCCTATGGGTGGAACGACCATAAACGAGTGTTGGAAAACTATTCGATACAACCATTTGAGCACCTTCTGGGTCGCCTGGATGCCGCGAAAATTCAAGCCATCGTTGAGGATTCCAAACAAGAGGCCCCCGATGCCAAGTCCGCTGCAAAAGAATCAGAAAAATCTTCGGAAAAAGAAGGCATGGAAGCCATTGCCCCGGAAATAGAAATCGATGACTTTCTGAAAATCGACCTACGGGTAGCCCGCATTGTGGATGCCAAGGAAGTGGAAGGCGCTTCTAAATTGTTAGCCCTCACCCTGGACATTGGGGAAGGACACCGCCAGGTGATGGCCGGCATTCGCAGCGCATATCAACCTGAACAGCTGATTGGCCGGCTGACGGTGATGGTGGCCAATCTCAAGGCCCGCAAGATGAAATTTGGTCTTTCAGAAGGCATGGTCTTGGCCGCTGGACCTGGTGGCAAGGATCTATTTATCCTGTCACCCGACAGCGGCGCACAACCGGGTCAACGCATTCGCTGAGGTGCTTCTTGCCGCTGCAGCCGCTCCCCATGTTTCTGAAGCTCAATGAAGCCATGGCCTTAAGGGCCATGGTGGAATGCGCCCAATCCATCGATCGCAACTGGGACAAGGAAGCAGAACGCCGAGATGTCTTGATACACCTCATCGCCATGCTGGAAGCTGCGGCTCAACACCCCTCACCGGCCGTCAAATCCCTGCACCATTTGGCGCGGAAATTGACACTCACCGACCCACACTCCCATTTTCTGAACATTCTGGTCCCCTTGGAGCGCCAGTATTCCCGAGCCGTGGTGGATCACGACTTTCTCGTGGTGGAAAATGATAAAAGCAGCCCCCTTGCCCCGCCGTTGCCAGTGACCGTGGTATTGGACAATATTCGTTCAGCTTTTAACGTGGGATCAATTTTCCGGACTGCTGAATGCTTTGGGCTGCAAAGGCTATGGCTGACTGGTTACACTCCCACACCGGAAATGAAACACACCCAGGTAACCGCCATGGGTACCCATGAGCATGTCACCTGGTGTCACATGCCATCACTGCAGCAGGCGGTGGCGCAATTCAGGGAGAGTGGCATTCCCGTCATTGCGATTGAACACACCAAAGATAGCACTCCCATCACTGAGTTAGCTTTTCCGATGCCATGCGCATTGATCCTGGGCAACGAGAGGTACGGCGTTGACCGCGGCGCCCTCCGCAACGCCGATCACTTGGTCCATATACCGATGTTTGGGCGTAAAAATTCGCTAAACGTGGGAACTGCATTTGGAGTGGTGGCCGCAGAAATCCGCCGCCAATATCCCACTTATGAAGCCAACACCTGACTTATCAGGTGACTTAATTCTTCAAACTTGTATGGCTTAAACAAAAAGCCATCTCCACCCATCGTTTTAACTTTATCAAGATCAAAGGCCGCATGGCCTGTGATAAAAATCATTTTAGGAGACGGTTTGAGCGCTTTCACTTTGCTTAAAAGATCAATGCCATCTCCTTCAGGCATACGGATATCGGAGATAATTAAATCAATCGGCATCGAAGTGATGATTCCCCATGCCTCGACACCACCCGATGCCTTTACCACGACATAGCCAAGGTCGGCTATTTCTTCTCCTAAAAGAAACTGGATTTCCGGCTCATCATCCACAACTAAGATGGTCTTTTTCGATGCGTTCAACTTGCGACTTCCCCTATGCGTTATGGCAACTTAACCGGCAACCTGATCTCAAAAGTGGTATGAGGCTCTCCCGGTGCGTACCGTATGCTCCCCCCCATGGGCCTCCAATATACCCCGGGCGATCGCCAATCCCATACCTGCAGATCGACTCTTCAGGTTCTGGAACGGCATAAACAGTTTCTTGACCCGATGCTCCGGCACGCCATCGCCACTATCAACCACTTTGACCAGTACTTGCTGGGCGTCCTGAAGCGATACGACCTTAACCCACTTTTCACCATTTTGCCGAAACACGGCGTCAAAGCCGTTTGAGAGCAAACTTGAAAACACCTTGACCATCAGGTCCCGGTTACCCAGAATCGTCGGTTCATAGTGTACCTCAGGACAATATTGAACCCGGTATTGATCGAATTTTAATTTTACCAGATCAAACGCGGAATACAGAAGAACGTTGAGAGGGATCGGCTCAAAATTGATGTCACTCATATCTCTGGAAAAATATTTTAAGCTGGCAACTGTTTCAGCCATGCGATCGATGCTGTTGTACATGCCGCTGATTAGATTTTGCGCGTGATCCGGTGAAAGCTCATGGGTTCGCAACCTTTTATCTAACAGGCCTACATACCCCCGTAGAATCGTCAGGGGGTTGCTGATTTCATGGGCAAGACCAGTGGCCAACGTTTGAAAATATTTGCGCATTTCCATGGAAATTTCATCTACCTCAAAGCCAATGTTCCGACTATCCCTGTTTTCAGGGTCTTGTGCCATGGGTTGAATTCCTTTTGGATTTTAAAGACGGCATCAATTAGATCGAAGCTCGATGCCGTTATGTTTCTGTCACATAAATTCTAAGGTATCCGCCCAAGGATGACTACCCACCTTTAGGTACGTCTTTGCTGACACACTCCTTTATTGGGCGGACCGTGTCAATGTTTTGGCGCAGGTCCATGCCTAAGTGTCGACCACCGCCTCAACTTGCCAGGATCTCTGCCGATACAAACCTGTTCCTTCACCATTTGCCCAGGTATGGTTCATGATCGAATCTCTCAATAAGCCTGTCTCCTTCCTTTGGTCGTTTGCGACAGGCATCATCTTAATACTGAGTCTGGGATGGTGTGAACGTGCTTTGGCCCAAAAATCATTTGCCATGTCTGGACTGACTTCCCTCCGTCACTCCCAGATTTATTTGGGCGATGAAAACGATGGCCAGTCCACCGAACTCATATGGAAACGAACATTGGCTTCGCAGGTTGCCGGCTTTTACCTGGCCCATCAAGAAAGAAACAAGCACGACGAAGGTCAAATCGGCTTTATCTCCTCCGAATTGACGACCGGAAAAAACAGCATCCAATTTGAGTTTGCCGGTGCCATCAACCCCCTTTATTTCGACCGGCATTACGTCAAACTGAGTGGCTATTTTCCCATCTCCCGGCGAACCATGATTAATGTCCAGGGCAATTATGCGGAAACTCTCGATGCCGCATTCTGGCAGGGGGGAGTTGGTTTGGACTGGAAATTTTCCGAACGCGTGACGCTGAAACCACTGATTTTCTACGGACAGGTTTACTTCTTTGGCGATGACATTATTGAAGTTTCCCGAATCGCCTCGCTGGACTTCGTTTATCAGACATCACAAAAGCATCGGCTGAGCCTGCGCTATCGTCGGGGACATGAATTATTTCGGGAGGAGCTAACGCAGGATTCAATTGTCAGATTTTCACAAACCGGCCGTCTGGATTGGCGCTTTCCCCTGAGGGGAAATTGGTCCATGAACATTGGCGGCCAGCAGATGGTCACTCCGGCGGTTGATCGACGGCTTTCCAGCGCGTACCTCGGCATCATCAAGAGCTACTAGTGTCCTGAGTCAAGATTGTTTGCCATTGCAAGTCACAATGGCCGACCCCTTCGATGACAATTTAAGAGCGTCGCAATCCAGATTCTCCCCCGTGATATTAACCGACTGACCGCCACTGATATCATGGGACAGACTATTGAGTTTACCACCTGACTTGAAGGCGATATTGGTTACCGCACTTCCACGCCCATAATAGTACATGGCACCAATGGTAAAGCTGATATCGATGTTGACATTAGACTCACCCGTTGAGCGGATACAAATACCCTTAATCGCAGTCACGGTCGTCGATGCAAGATTAACCATCGCCTGACCGGTCAGATCGAGGAAGATGATGGAGTTTTGCTGCAATACCAGGTCCACTGATGACTGTGACAATTTGACCACGTCCGCAAGGTTACCACCCAATATTGCGGCGCACTTTGCTTCATCGATGTCACCAGACGGTGTCGCCGTTGTGGTGGGAGTCGATGTCCCGGTGTTTGTTGTGGGATCACTTGTGGGCGCCGGATCACCGCCTGCAGGATCCGAGGTCCCAGGTGCATCACCACCCGTTCCATCTGAAGCAGGCTGCTCACTGGAGCCTGACCCATCGGTGCTTTCTGCTCCATCACCGTTGGCATTTGCCACGGATGATTCGATTTCAGGATTGGCGGCGCCCCCTTCATTTTGATCCGCATCGCTGGCCGATGTTGGGGTATTCGCGGATGTCGAAGACTTAAAGGAGGTCTCTTCATTGCAAGCAACAAGACCCAGAACCAGCAGGGCCGAAAAAGTGAGTTTGACGAGTGAAGACTTCATGGACGTACCTTTCA
>JAKQGS010000328.1 GCA_029556045.1 Pseudomonadota bacterium
GAAATATTGACGGCACAGGAAATGGGGGGCACCGATACCATTTCTGTTTTGCGGCAAATGGGTCTATGGCAAGCATCGCTGGAAACGAAAGTGCTGGCTGCCATGAATGCGCGGCGGGTACCCCTGACCGTGCAGCTGGTCCAATCGGGAGCTATAAAACTGGCCGACCTAACACCCGTCCTGGATGAATACGTTGTGATGGTGGAGGAGCACCGAAAGCAACGAGAAACATTGGCCTCATAAAAACGATCGCATGAGTGAGAGGAGCTATCATGAAAATTTTGCTGGTGGATGATACCAAGTCGGTTCATGCCTATATTAAAGCGGTGTTGCCGATGTCCGACTTTAGCTTTCACGATGTCTATAACGGTCGTGAGGCGGTGGATTTGCTGGCCTCTGGTGCAGAATTCGATTTGATATTGCTGGACTGGGAAATGCCGGAAATGGACGGTCCCACAACCCTCAGGGCCCTGCGTGGTCGCGGCGTCTCCACCCCAATCATTATGGTGACCACCAAAAACGATGTGGAAAACATCACAGAGGCTCTCACCCATGGGGCTAACGAGTATGTGTTGAAACCGTTTACGGGAGAGATACTGGCGGAGAAAATAGCTTACGTCACCGGGCGTGAGGCGGTTTAATATGCAAACACCCAAACATGTTCTGGATTTCTTCGCACAGTTTATCCAAAAGGAGCTGGGGATCGTTTACCAGGAGGCCAACTATTATCAATTGGATACCCGACTGCAGGACATCCTGCGGCAACTTGATTTTAAGTCAGTGGACCCATTGATGCAGGAACTGGTCAGAGGAGGCAATTCCCGGGCGCGGCTACTGGTGCTTGATATCGCCACCAATAATGAGACGTCGTTCTTTCGTGATCAGCCGGTATTTGACGCCATCGAACGAAATATCATCGGCGGCGGCCTGACGCCCCGCCCCAGTCCTCGCCTGCGGGTATGGAGTGCCGCCTGTAGTTACGGGCAAGAGGTTTATTCGCTGGCGATGCTGTTTGACCGGCTGCGGGACAAGTTGCCTGGTCGTGATTTCGAAATCCTCGCCACCGATATTTCCGAAAGGGCTCTCGATAACGCACGTTCGGGCACCTACACCCAGCTGCAGGTGCAGCGGGGATTGCCGGCTGCCATGCTGGTCCGATACTTTGAAAAATCCCCCGATGGTCAGAAATACGACTGGACCGTCAAAGCGGAATTGAAACGTAATCTCACCTTTCGTAAACTCAATCTGTTGGAGCCTTTTGTGGGCATGGGCCCATTCGATATCATTCTTTGTCGCAATGTGCTGATCTACCAGACGGTGGAGAAAAAGAAGGAGATTGTGTCCAAAATGCACAAGGCGCTGGCGCCGGACGGCTACCTGATCCTGGGTGCTGCGGAAAGCCTGATCGGCATCTCAGACGATTTTGAGTTGGTGCGGGCCGATCGGGCCACACTCTTCCAAAAACGCGACAGAGCGGTGAAAGCAGGGTGAATGGGGGTAACTGAATTATGGCGTGGCATCAAGTTTGCGGGCATTGCCGCCCGTGCGGCCACGCTCAATCTGGTGAATCGCGATGCCTCCCGCCAGTATCTGCTGCAAACCCTTGGGGCCATGCCAGGACTTCCCGCCAAAGCCAGTCAGCTTTTAGCCATGAAGATGGGCGTGCCCTTTGATCCGCACGTCAAGGCCGCACCGATGCCCCTGCCGGAGGTGAAATTTCTCCTGGAGTCCCGCCATCCGTCTCTGTCCTCTCTCATTGACACCCTCGATCCAGAACCTCTGGTGGCGTCATTGGGCCAGGTCCATGCGGCCAGGCTTAAGGATGGTCGTGAGGTAGCGATCAAAATCCAGTTCTCGGATCTCGACGAGGAATTCCCGGCGCAGCTGGGCCTTCTCCTTAAAACCGCCGCATGGGGGCCGGCCGGCCGTTATGGTATGGATTGGGAGGCCTATCGCAGCTTTCTGATGGATCGGCTGGGACAGGAACTGGATTACCGGCGGGAAGCCGCGGCCCAGCAGAGCGCCGCCTCCTTGAATGAGCAGACTTCCCTCGTCATCCCCTCCGTTTTGACTGACTTTTCCAGCGATAAAATTTTGGTTCAATCCTGGGAGTCCTCCCAGCCTCTGTCCTGGATGCAGTTGCAATCGGAAGAGGAGCGACGGGATGCGGGGATCATTCTGCTGCGTTTTTTTCTGACCGGTTTCTTTCGTCATGGACTCTTGCACACCGATCTTCATCCGGGGAATATCGGATTTCGCCGCGGATCGCAGGGTATTGAAGTGGTGCTCTATGACTTTGGCTCAACCGTTTCGATTCGTCCTGAGCACCGGCTGGCGTTGTTAAAGCTGGTGCAGGCCTATGATGGCGGTACGCCGGTGGTACCGCGGGATGTGCTGGTTTATCTGGGATTTGCGGATGATAAATTATCTTATGTGCATGACCAGCTACCGTCGTTGTGTGGCAAATTTGTGGAGCCGTTGCTTCATCCACGGGCTTGGATGCCAGGGGACTGGGACCTTCAACCATTTGTGACGAAGGTTCTGGCGGGTGACGCCTGGTGGTTTCGCACTGCGGGGCCTCCATGGTTTCTCTACCTCATGAAGGCGGTGCATGGCCTGACTCACGTTCTGGGGGCGCTCCAGGTTCCGCTTCAGGTACGACGGGAGTACCTGGACGTGGTTTCGACGCAACAGGCCGACCTGCTGGGATTTACCGTCCCTCCATCACCCCTTCATCGTGAGATGGCCACCCGACTCAGTTCCGACTGTGCCCGTACCTTTAGGGTGCGAGTCGCCGAAGGCGGACGGGAGCTTGTTTCCTTGGAG
>JAKQGS010000330.1 GCA_029556045.1 Pseudomonadota bacterium
CCTACAAGACGCTCTTCCGATCTCCGCCCCTGCACAGAGTCGATCATCCGCGCAAAGGAACACCACGATATCCCCTGCGGCGTGATCCAGGCAGCGGTTGAAATTGCCAAATAGGCCGAGGTTGGTTTCATTAAAGAATATTTTGACTTTGGGGGCGTCCAGGCTTTTCAGATATTCCCGTGTGCCATCCGTTGAACAGTTGTCGACGACGACCACTTCGCTGACCCAATCTCCATCTGTCAGTGCTGACGCGATGGCTCCCTCAATAAAGGATCGGCCGTTATATACCGGGATCAGAACCGAACACGTGAGTGACGCTTTATAACGAGCGGTTCCCCGTGGCGCGTCAGTGCTCATGGTTCGGGTGTGCTCTTATAAGACTGAATGGTCGCAGATAGGCCCTTGGCCAAATCAAAGTGCGGCTCCCATCCCAGAGCCTTCAGTTTACGATTGTCTCCCACGATGCGTTCCGGATCCCAGGCTCTGGCGGATAGTGCCCCCAGTTTAACGAGGTCCTTTCGTTGCATCAATTTTTCCACGGTCAATAAGATATCCTTGATTTGAACGGCAACACCTGAGCAGATGTTGTAAACGCCGTCGGCCCGGTGGTTGAGCAGACACTGGAGTGCGCTGGCGGCATCCACCACATGCAGATAGTCCCGTCCTTGCTCCCCATGGGAGGCCTTGAACTCCTGGCCAGCTGCCATGGCGGCGATAACACCGGGAACCAGGCGTTTGGGATGCTCGCCCGGGCCATAGAGGTAGAACAACCGCCCCCAGCAGAACCGGGTGGCGGTATTTTTGGTGATCTGTTGACCCAGCAGGCACAGGGATAACTTCGCAGCTGCATAGATGGTATCGGGAGCCGTGGCTGCGGATTCCCCGATGTCTGTGTCGGTGATAGCGTATTCGGCGCAACTACCCAGCGCCAGGAAGTGAGAGCATTCATGCCGGACGAGTTCACGCAAGAGATGCAGGCTATGCTGGAGGAGTTTAAGGTTACCCTCCACATCGTCCAAATAGCGCCCCGGCTCGGTGTCCCAGGCCAGATGGATGCAGGCTTCGGGTTTGATCGAGGCAATGCAGGCGGACACAGCGGCGGTGTCCGCAAGGTTGACCTGATGCCAGATTAAGCGAGTGTTTTGGGGAGTTGCCGTGGAATCGCCATGCCTTGAGGTAGAAGTCTTACGGGTGATGCCGTGCAAGGTGTGACCGTCCGCCAGCAGCAAGGGTACCAGCTGCCTGCCAATAAAACCTGATGCACCGGTGATCAGAATATTCATGGGCATCACAGACCTAATTGCGAGAGTTTGGGATGCATCTGATCCCGAGGCGAGAGCAGGGGATCGGGAAGGGGCCACTGAATTCCCACATTCTCATCATTCCACAGCAGCCCACCCTGGCATTCGGGGTGATAAAACTCGCCCATTTGATAAAACACTTCACTATTATCTTCGAGGGTTTGAAAACCGTGCGCGAAGCCCCCCGGTATATAGAGAGCCTGATGATTGTCAGCACTCAGCTCTAGTCCGTGCCACTGACCAAACGTGGGGGAATCCGAGCGGATATCGACAGCCACATCAAAGATGCGGCCACGGGTGCAGCGAACCAGTTTGCACTCCTCATGGGGCTTTTTCTGAAAGTGCATACCCCGGAGAATACCCCGCTGGGTGTTAAACGAAACATTGCATTGCACGAGATTACTGTTTAATCCAGCCTCGGCAAATTCCCGCACGCACCAGGAGCGGGCAAAAAAACCACGCTCGTCCCGATGAGGGGACATCTCCACCAAAAACAACCCTTTGAGTCTGAGTTCCGTCAGCTTCATAGAGGGTCACACCACGGTGAGGGTTGGAATCGGCACGATAAATTTGCCACCTTGCTTCCGAAAGGCGTCCTGCTGCCGTAAGATCTCGTCCGCAAAATTCCAGGTCAGCAGCAGGACATAATCCGGCTTGTCTTCCAGAAGTTTTGCCGGATCAAAGATGGGCAGGTGCGTACCGGGACCATAATGCCCCTGTTTGACGGAGCTGCGATCGACGATATAGTCCAGCTGATCCCGGCCGATGCCGCAGTAATTCATCAGGGTGGAACCCTTGGCGGAAGCCCCGTAGGCCACAATGCGTTTGCCCTGCTGTTTGAGATCTGACAGCAAAGATTTCAGCTCCGTGCGGAAGGCTTCGGTCTGCTGTGCGAACTGGCGATAATACGCGGTGGTGGTTACCCCCAGCTTTTTTTCGTCTGCCAGCATTTGCTGGACGCGGGGGGTTACCTGCAGGCCGGGGGCAGATGATTTTTTGGCAAAAATACGCAGCGACCCACCATGAATATCCAAAGGCTCAACGTCGTAGATGGTCAAGCCGGCGCGTTTGTACAGTGTGTCCTGCGCTGTCAGTGAGTAGTAGAACAGATGCTCGTGGTATATGGTGTCAAACTCCATCTTTTTGATCATCTCACCAAGATACGGGGATTCACTGACCACCTCGCCGTCGTCAGCCAGCAGAATCGCAAAACCGGCCAGCACACCGTTGATGTCAGGGACGTGGGCCAAAACATTGTTGGCATGGATGACATCCGCCTGTTTGCCTTCTTCCCGCAGTTGAGTCGCCAGATCGCGTCCGAAAAATTCACAGAGGGTGGGCACCTTGTTCTGTTCGATGGCAACTTTGGCGATATTCTGGGCCGGTTCGATGCCCAGCACTTGGATGCCGCTGGCGACATAGTTCTTCAGGAGATAACCATCATTGCTGGCGATTTCCACCACCAGATTCGAGTTGCCCAGACGCCGGCGGGTCATCATGGTTTCGCTGATTTTGCGGGCATGATCCAGCATGGTTTGTGAAAACGACGACAGGTAGAAATAATTGGAAAACATCTCCCGCGGATCCACGGTTTCCAGAATCTGCACCAGCGCACAGTTGGTACACAGGGCCAGAGTCAGAGGAAAAACCCGCTCTTCGCTGTCCAGCTGTTCCCGGGTGAGCAGGCTGTTAGCCAGCGGCGTATTGCCGAGGGGGAGCACAGTGGTCAGGGTGGACTGTTCGCATCCACGGCACCGGTGTTCCTGTTTATATGAGCCGAGCGTTTGTTTCGCCATTGGTTCTGATCCTTTTCAATTCAGTGAACCTTGTCCTGGTACCATGCGATGGTTTGCCGTAAACCCTCTTCAAACGAATATTTTGGCACCCAGCCCAGCTGACGGGCTTTCTCCGACTTCAGGCTTTGATGGGCAATCTCGTTGGTGGCATTGTTCTCAAAAATCCCTTTGATATGGGTCTTGTTCATCAGGCGGCCGATGGTATCGACCACCTCCTTGACGCTGTACTGCTCGCCATAAGAAAAGTTATAGGCTTCCCCCTTGCAGGCCAATCCGGAGGCCAGAAATTTTTCCGCCAGGAAAATATAAGCCAGCGCCCCATCCTTGACGAAAAAATAATCCCGCACATGATCGCCGCCGCTGCGCAGGACCGGAGGTTCGTTTTTCATGTACTGCTGGATCACATGAGGAATCAGGCGATCCCAGTTCAAGTCGCCGGGCCCAAAAAAATTGCCGCAGCGGGTGATGCCGATCGGTAAATCGTAAACCTTCGCATAAGACGCTGCGATCATATCAGCACAGGCTTTGGAAACGTCATAGGGGTAGACGGCATTCAGGGGGTGACTTTCATCGTACTGTGGGGTCAGGGCCTCCCCATACGCTTTGTCGGACGACGCGATGATGCAGAATTTCATATATTTGGGGCATTGGCGGATCGCCTCCAGCACGTTCCAGGTCCCCGTAATATTGGCCTGAAACGTGGGAACGGGATGCTCAAGAGCAACCCGCACCTGGGTTTGGGCAGCGAGGTGGATCACGCCGTTCACCTGGTATTCATTCATAATCCGCAGTTGCAGGCCAAAGTTTTCCAATTCGCCGCGAACGATCGTGCACCGACGATCGTGCCCGGTGGTTTCGAGGTACGAGTTGCGCACGCTGTCCCGCACAAGGAGGATGACGTGGGCCCCACGGTTCAGCAGTTCTTCCACCACGAAGCCTCCGACGATGCCGGTGGCTCCCGTGACATAGACCC
>JAKQGS010000333.1 GCA_029556045.1 Pseudomonadota bacterium
CACCAAGTTCATCCGACGACAAAGATCTGTAAGAGAGAGACTGGCGGATTCGAGTAAAAGCCCACTTCTGATCTCATGAAGATAGGAACGAAGAAGCGAAATATTGATGTCTTCTATTACGGCTTTCCGACAAATTCGATCGTCAAAGGGCACATTTGCAGTAAGACTTAAAAGCTCTCTTTCGTCATCCCCTCTGGCTTCCAAAGTACTTGAGTACCGACGGATATAATGGTGTAAAACCTTATGCTTAGCAGTCACGTTTTTAGGTGCTTTATAAGGCCTATTTTGACCCCCTGGCACCCATAAAATGATCAGATTCCTTCCTTCAACATTTTCAACTGCCAGAACCGGGAAATACGATGGTTGAATAGAGTGACAATAGCCTAAAAGTTCCTTCTGAATCTGATCAATCTTTTCCGTTTCGATTCCTTGCGGCGGGAAAATTGGAGTCCCATCTTGATGGGTATCTTGACCAATCACAATATACCCACCGCCCAAATTTTCAAAATCATTGGCAAAAGCACATATCGTTCGGATGATCGGATCCGGATTCCATCCTCCTTTAAATTCGATCCTATCACTTTCAACCGTTCTAGATCGTAGGAGAACATCTATATTAATCGGCAGCTTACTCAACACCCCCTCCATTTAAATCCAATAGATTGTGAGGAACAAACCCTGCCTTCAGAATAAGTATGCGATTTGCCATACTGCGTCCAAAGGTATCTATTCCCGATACCAACACACGGTCTTTTCCAGTCCCTCAGAAATGGTAAATGGCGGATGCCACCCCAGCCCTCTCAACTTGTGAGTGTCCACCTCCAGATCCCCAAACAACTTCTTCACGAGGTCTTTTTTCCCAGCTAAGCGTGCCAGTAACCTGACGAAGACGGACGGCATCGGGAATAGCCTCGCTCGATTTCCCAGAACATCTCCCATCCGCCGGGCCAACTCAGTTGTGGAGACGACCTCATTATCAGCCACATAATAGATCCCTGAATCGGCTTTTTCCGCGGTGACCAGATAGAGCGTCGCATCCACAAGATTACCCACATAACAAAACGATCGCCGGTTTTGGATTCCCCCAAGAGGCAACCATCTCCCCTTAGCCACGGCCTCCATCAACCGGTAAAAATTGGCCTTAACACCCGGCCCATACACAAGAGGTGGCCGCAGAATCCAGTACTGCATCCCGTGGGACTCACAGTATGCCTGCACCAGTCGCTCGGCCTCTTCTTTGGAACGTCCGTATTCATCCTCGGGTCGATTGGACATCCCCTCCCGAAACGGCTCACCGGGGGGATTCCACTCCCCTGCGGCTTTCACCGAACTAAGATAGATAAATTTTTTGATACCTGCAGCCCATGCCGCTTCTAATACCCGGCGGGTCCCCTCAACGTTGATACCCCGGTAGAGAGCGCGGGCATCCCCCTCCCCCTTATCGACTTGATGGGCTCGGGCCGCGAGGTGAACCACCCCCTCACAGCTCTGCATCAAGTCGGCTAAGGCCGGGATAGAACAGACCCCCAAGTCCCCTACCCGCAGCAGATGGGGATCGCTGGAATCGGGAGGAATGGATCGGACCGCCCCCACATAGGTCACACCCCGCTGTCGGCATTCCGTCCGGAGTGCCTGCCCAACGAACCCCCCAGCGCCCGTAATGAATAGTTTCATAGGAAAGATCTCTTAGAACTCGGCGAATAATCGCTCAATGATAGACCGATGCGAGGATAGCAGCGATCGCGGGAGGAACCTCCCGCTGCCCAAAGTGCTCGGAAGACATATACCGCAACAGTTCAAGGGCTGGTTCTTCTTCATAACTCTGACTCAGGTCCACAAGCTTTCGTGCCAAAAGCATCGCATTATCAGCATCCAGACGCTCATGCCGCAGCATATAGACATCCTCATGCTCTGTATGATCTTCAACCCCATCCAAAATCAATTCTTCGTAGAGTTTTTCACCCGGTCGTAGACCGGTAAATACAATTTCTACATCTTTACCCGGCTCTTTTCCGGCGAGACGGATCAACTGCTGGGCCATATCGTAGATATTGACCGGCTCACCCATATTGAGGACAAAGATTTCCCCACCCTTTGACATGATGATCGACTGCAGAACAAGAGCCACCGCCTCACTCGTCAGCATAAAGTACCGCGTCATCCGCTGATCGGTTACCGTAACCGGACCACCCGCTTGGATCTGCTCAATAAACCGAGGAATGACACTCCCAGAGCTCCCCAGCACATTGCCAAATCGGACGGCACAGAACCGAGTCGTTCCCCGATTTTGTTTCTGCAGAGATTGAATCAAAATCTCACAAATACGTTTAGTCTGCCCCATTACGCTGGTCGGCCGAACAGCCTTATCCGAGCTAATGAGAAGCATATGCCCCACCCCATGCTTTTGTGCCAGCTCCGCCAACACCAGGGTGCCCTTAACATTAT
>JAKQGS010000336.1 GCA_029556045.1 Pseudomonadota bacterium
AGGTCGTTAATTACAATAGCGAACAACAGCTTGTAGTCGCTGGGCACAAAGCTGCCGTGGATGAACTGTGCACCCAGCTTGAAGCGGATAAGATCCGTTTTGTTCCCCTGGCGGTGAGTGCACCGTTCCATTCGTCACTGATGAGTCCTGCCCGCGAAAACATGACGCCCCTATTGATGGAATCGACCTTCCATCGCACCCCCAACAAGGTTGTGGCAAACCTCACGGGTGAAGTGGTGGAAGACTACAACGCCGACTATCTGATCAAACAGATCGATTCTCCGGTCCGCTGGCTGCAAAGCATGAAGGTGGCTGGTGATCACGGTATCGAAACGGCATTGGAAATCGGCCCGGGTAAGGTTTTATTCGGTCTGGCCCGTCGTACATTGCCCAAAGGCGTAAAGCTTTTGGCAACTGAAAATGTGCGGGAGACGATCCAAGCCCTGCACAACCCCGTTTAGGCCTATTCCGACTTTCTTTTTTAAATTCATCCCCCTACATTAGAGGGATGAAATCTTCTGCTCCAACCACTGAGTCATCAATTTCCCGCTGGGTGGGACGAATCTATGGCGTGATCGCACTGCTGGCCTTTTGCGGCGGCGGTATGGTGGCACTTTGGATCCGTGCCTTCCACTGGCAGTCCCGCATGGATGCGACGGTCCATACCTATATGCCCAAAGTATCCCTGCATGGGGCCCTCATGATGTTCTTTTTTGCGGTGCCTGTTTTGACCGCAGGGCTTGGTAACCTGGTGTTACCCCATCGACTGCGAGTGAATCATTTGGGGCACGGCGGCCTGAATCTCGCCGGTTTGCTGTTGTTTATGTCCGGTGCGGTCATTGGATTGCGAGTGCTGCTGACCCACCCGGTGGTTGTGGGCTGGACCCTGTATTTTCCCCGGGAAGGGGGTTTGTACTCCGGGGTGGCTTTTGAGAGTCTGCTGGCGGTCTCTCTCATGGCGATCAGTGGTTCATTGCACGCCATGGTGTTTCTCCTGGCGATCGATCGGCGTCCGGAACTCTATGATGTTCCGATTAGCCACGATCCTCTGTTGGCAGCCATTCACGCCACATCGATTTTGCATTTGATGAGCCTGCCGATTGTAGCTCTCGCTTTTCTTTGGTGGAGTTTTGAACGATTGGAACTCGTGCAGATGGCTTATCTCTACCTGTCCCATCCCTCTGTTTATCTGTTGATTGCCCCTGGGCTTGGGTATCTGGCCGCCATATTCAACGATTCCGAGCCACTATCCATCCGCAGTCGTCGTGGAATCAGCGGCTCTTTTTATTGGGTGATGGCGCTGGGGATGGGAAAAGTCATGCTGTTTCTCTGGGAGGTCTATCATCCGGGAGATCCCCGGATCCATCGCATGCTAGCCAACGGTTTGATGGTTGCCGCCGCACTTCCTGTGTTGGCGGTGGTTGTGATTTTGGTGAGTCAATGGCGCAAGAGATCTCCGCGGCCTGTCGCCTTAGCGGACGGGTATGCCCGTCTGAGCCTTTTCTTGATATTGCTGGGGGCTGTGACGGGGGTATGGCTCGGAGCCGCCCCTCAGGGAGAACAGCTGATTGGTACGTATTTTTTGGTGGCGCACTTTCACACCATCCTATTGGGGATCATTGTGATGGCGACCGCCGCAGCTGTTCACCACTGGGCGCCGGTCATCAGCTCCCGTGGCTTTTGTGAGAGCACTGGACGCAGGGGATTGCTGATGACAGCCCTGGGAATATTAGTCACTCTGATGGCGCAATTTGCGGTGGGGCTGGGGGGCATGTACCGCCGCGCCCCGGTTTATCCAGAGGCGCTGCAGGGGCTCAATCAGGTGGTCTCGGTCGGGACTTGGATTTCTGCCGTGGGGATATTCATCGCCATTTGGGCTTGGGTGCGGGGAGATGCGGCAACGTTGAAGAGGAACCCGTCAGTTTGATCGGTTTCAAATGTGGATCTTACCGACTGCGCTCTCGTCATCCCGAGTGCTTTCGTCACCCCGAGCGCAGCGAGGGATCTCTTGCGAGATCCCCCGTTATAGAATGGAAATAAACGAAACGATTAAGCGCTGCGACGCATTGGTGTTTTGGCACCACTGCGGGATTGCATGTGGCTCAGACACTCATTGATCCAGCCATGATGCGTGGCAACTTTATAGCTGGATGGTGCGCCGTTAGCCCATTCCTCTTCCGTCGTAAATCGTCCAGCCGCTTTTTTGCAGGCTTGCACCGTCCATTCCTTCTTGGGGGTTTTGGTCGCTGCGGTCACTAGGTTTTTCTTGGGTGCTTTGGCTTTACCTTTGGCTTCCGTGCCTTCAGCCTTCGGGGCTTCGGTTTTCTCGCTCATGATTCTTTCCTCCTTGGTGCATGAATCAGCGCTCACAAAGGGGGTATCGAATCGTGGGGGAAAAACTTTAGAAAAAAGCAAAAACACAAAAAATAACCCATAGGATTCAAATATATACGGCGCAAGAAGGCCAAGGCCGTGGCAGGTTCCCCCCCCTTGGTCATGAACATCTTGAATGACGACTCCCAAAATCCCGATGTTGTGCAGGTTTATCTGGGGAACTTCCTGGGCTCTGCCGTCAATCCAGTGTTCAGGAAACTGCATGGGTGGATCGAAGACCGCCTCCTGGACTATCTGCGTTTGCATCCGGAAGTGTGTTTCACCGACTCGGTCCGGGGCGTAGAGGCTGTACCGGTGGGTTATCCCCGTTGTTCAAAAGAGTGTGCCGGATCGCAAAACAATACCAGCATGCCACGTGATCATGATTATTTGGACACGACTTCTTTATCTTCAATCCGGTCAAAAACCATTTCTTTGACGGTGGTTTTGCCATTTTTATCGTCGGATGCCGTGATGGCGTAGTCAAAGCGGGCGTCGGCAATGGAAAATGTGATCTCACCTCCCTCGCTGTCATGGGTCATCACCAGTTTGGCGGTCATGACGATCCTGTGCAGATCCGGGGTGAGGCCTTTGTCGGAAAACCAGTCGATATTCCATTTCTTCAGTTGGGTTTCCACCGGGGGACGGATCTGACGGAGCAGGTTGACGAACCTGGGCTGAAAGAGTAACGCGAGATCACTTTCTTTGAAGAACAGAGGATTCAGGGCAGAATAGTTCACGAGGTGAACATGGCTTGGGCGTGTGATGTATTGCTCCTGGGATAGTGCAGGGGTCACCAAGCCAAGCCATAATGGAATCACCCAAAACTTATTCATATTAGCCCTTTAACATGAATGAAACCCGCTCCTGGTCAATAGGTCAGGTAGCAGAGATACAGTGCTAATAATTATAGCGGTGGGGAAATGAAAATGGATTAAGAGCTAAAGCGGCCCCCTCTTTTAATACATCATCCCTATAGACCAAAGGGGAATTCCATTACCGAAAGGCCGTTCGATATCATCCCGAATAACGTAATCCGCCTTTTTACCTTTTTTATGACGACCGCCGATTTCCACCAATTTGCCATCTATCGCAAAATCCCCATCCTGCTCTTTATCTGCCGCGAAAATAGTTCTGCCTAATTGCTTGAAAGAACTGACAACCAATGCTTCACGAAGATTACCCAAATTCCCATTAAGGGCGCGATACATTGTGGGGTCTGCAAAAAATATCTTTGCTCCCTTGCCGCTGGCTTTATGATCCTTTGCTTGCCGTACAATCAATATTAGTCCAACCTCTTCCATTACTGATAAAAGTTGGTAAAATTTGTCTTTTCCAAGACCCCATTCTCCACAAAGAGTATCGACATTGACAGTCGGAACGGGTGCCAGCGCTAAATGGCCCATAATCGCTTTCATCAAGCGAATGTAATTATCTTGTATTGCGGGGACAAAAAATGGCACATCGTTCATCATCATTTTATCCATGATGTTCAAAATTCGATTCTGATAATCACCCTCTAAAAAAATCGGGCGTGTGCCCTCCTGCAAATAAGAGCGAAAATGCAGCAAAACATCGCATTTTGCTAATGCTTGCTCAAAAGATTCCGCCGGAGCAGTCAGTGGATTGAAAGATTCAAGCTCGATACCGGTGCGTAGAAATATATATTCTCGCAGCGATAGAAGTGGCACCTGAATCAGGGGAAAACGACGGGATAGGTCAGCCGATCCATGCCGTAAAATCACGCTACTGCTATCGCTCGCCCATATTTTCTTTTGAGGAAATGAGTCGTATAAACTCTTTAAATGGCGGCTCCAACCAACGGCAAAATGAACCTCATCGATAATTATCCCTGAATATCCCGTAAGAAAGGCACGTTCACCTAAATCCCAAAGTGGAACCGCGGAAAGCAGAGGATGATCGGCAGACATGTATAGGACATTGGTATGTTGCGCGGCTTCACGAAGAAGAAAACTGGTTTTTCCTACTCCTCGCGGTCCGACCATTAACAGAGATCGACGATTCTGGAGGGAGAGGCTGGAAAGGTATGGTCGAGGAATCTTTGGCAAATGTGCCGTGATTCGGGCTTGAATTTCAACAAATTTTCCAATAACTTCATCAAGTTGCTTCATTTTAAATCCTATAGGACGTTTTGCTGTAATAATCGTCCTGCTATAGGACTATAATACCAGACAAACGACCTGGTTGGAATGGGAACGGTCACCTCTATATATGTAAAGCGGATTGGCTCGGGGTTCAGGTACTGGCGGGAAACTGCGACTTAAATCTCAGTGGGCCGATAGCACCATGCTTTGCTCAGGGCTACCAATGAGTAAAATTGACGTATTCTCCGTCAAATGTCATAATAATTGACGGAGGTGTCGACAGTGTATCGAAGAATTCTTCATCTTGATGAAAATATTAAGGAAAAATCGATTTTTTTGTTCGGCCCGAGACAAACCGGAAAATCGACCCTCGTACGGGCAGGACTTCCCGATGCGCGGGTGTATAACCTGCTCGATGTTGGTCTCTATCGAACCTTAGGAGCAGACCCGACGCGTGTAAGGAAAGAGATTTTATCGATTCCTCACCCCAAGCCTGTTGTTGTTATCGACGAGATTCAGATGTTGCCAGAACTATTGAATGAAGTTCATCTGTTGATTGAGGAGCATGGTATTCGGTTTGTTTTAACAGGATCCTCTGCAAGATCTCTTAAAAGAAAAGGGGTCAACTTGCTGGGTGGGCGCGCGCGATCCATGAATCTCCACCCTCTGGTATCAGCAGAATTGGGAGAAAGTTTTGATCTCATGCGGGCTCTTAATCATGGGCTGCTTCCCGCAATTTATGACTCCCATAATCCCGATGGCGATTTAAACGACTACGCGGGAGTCTATCTGCGGGAAGAGATCGCTGCTGAGGGGGTTACCCGCAATATTCCTGCATTTTCCCGATTTTTAGAAGTGGCTGCAATTTCCAACGGCCAGATTCTCAATCACACGAATATCGCCAGTGATGCGGAAGTCAAGCGAACGACGGTCATTGATTATTACCAAGTTCTTTTAGACACTCTATTGGGATTTGAACTTCCCGCATGGAAGGGCACTAAAAAACGAAAGCCCATCACGACTTCAAAGTTCTATCTTTTTGATCCCGGTGTCGCCCGGCATCTTGCGGGTAGAGAAAAATATACGCAGAAGAATGCGGGATTTGGCGCTGCGTTTGAGCATTTTATCTTTCATGAATTACGCTCGGCCTGCGATTATGGCTACCGAAGCACATTGCACTACTGGCGTTCAACGAGTGGATTTGAAGTAGACTTTATTTTGGATGGATCGCTCGCGATTGAAGTCAAAGCCGCTTCAACCATTCGCGCTGATGACCTCAAAGGTTTAAAAGCCATACGCGAGGAACATCCTGGGTTTAAATTAATTGTTGTTGCTATGAATGATCGTGAATATCTGGAGGATGGTATCAGTATCATTCCATGGAAAATATTTTTACAGAAACTTTGGAATAGAACTCTCTTTACCGATGACGTGATTCTCGGATAGTTGGACAATTTCGAATCTTTTAGTGAGGTATGCATACGTCGATGGATTAAGAACCGGCCCCTCAGGGGGCCAGTGATTCGGCGACGATCTCGGCGATGTCTTTCACCTGCACCTGCTCACCCTGCCCCTGGGCCTTGACGCCATCCGCCATCATGGTCATGCAGAATGGACAGGCGGTGGCCACGGTTTTGGCGCCGGTGGCCAGAGCCTCTTTCGCTCGGTCTTCGTTGACGCGGGTGCCGATGGTCTCTTCCATCCACATCCGACCGCCGCCGGCACCGCAGCAAAAGCCGTTGTTTTTGGAACGGGGCATCTCCTTGAGGGGGGCGCCGGTGAACTTGGCCACCGTCTCGCGGGGACTCTCATAGACTTCGTTATGGCGCCCCAGATAGCAGGAGTCATGATAGGTGACGTTTTTAACTTCTTCCGGGATCTGTGTGCCTTTGATTTTGCCGCTTCCCACCAGCTCAGCCAAAAGTTCGGAATGGTGGACCACCTCCGCCTGGAAGCCAAAGTCAGGGTATTCGTTTTTGATGGTGTTGAAGCAGTGGGGGCAGCCGGTCACCACCTTTTTAACTTTGTACTTTTGCAGGGTCTCCACGTTTTCCCGGATCGCCATATCCGCGAGGTATTCATTGCCCAGACGGCGGGCGGTATCGCCATTGCATTTTTCCTCGGTGCCGAGAATGGAAAAGCTGATGTCGGCTTTTTTCATGATTTGCACGAGAGAGCGCGACACTTTTTTGTATCGCTCGTCATAGGATCCAGCGCATCCCACCCAGAACAGGTACTCCACGTCGCTTTTTTGCGCCATGGTGGTGACATCCAGCCCTTTTGCCCAGTCGGCGCGGGTGGCATGGCTGAAGGCCCATGGGGTGTAATTGTTTTCGAGGTTCTTAAAGGTATTGGCAAGTTCCTCGGGGAAGTTCCCTTCCGTCAGGGTGAGGTAGCGGCGCATATCCACGATGGCAGGAATGTGCTCGATGTATAGGGGACAGGCTTCCATACAGGCACCGCAGGTGGTGCAGGACCACAGCTCATCGGTGCTGACAAATCCGCCGATCAGGGGTTTGCGTTCGTCGCCTTTTTCCAGGGCATCCCGCATCGAGTATTTGATGTCGTGGATGATCTTGCGGGGGTCCAGCGGCTTGCCGGTGTTATTGGCGGGGCAGGCTTCGGTGCAGCGGCCGCATTCCACGCAGGTCTGCCCGTCCAGAAGCTGCTTCCAGGTGAACTCTTCCGCTTTGTGGACGCCGAAGGACTCCGCATCGTCACGGAACTCCATGGGGCGCAGGCGGCCGCGGGCTTTGCTGCTCTTGAACAGGATATTGGGCCATACCCAAATCAGGTGCTGGTGTTTGGAGTAGGGGAGAAAGACCATAAAGGAAAACAGGGTGAGGCAGTGGCCCCACCAGAAGATGCGTTCCATCATGTGCCAGTTGTCGGTGCCGAGGCTGAACGCGGACGCCAGCAGGCGGGAGATGGCAAGGGATTCCGCGGGCAGGCCGCCGGCGTGCGATTTGGCGCCAAGGCTGATCAGAGCGGTGGTGACCAGAGCCAGGATAAACGACAGCACCACATAGGCGTCTTTTTTGGAATCCTGTCCCAGGGAGGTCAGACGTTTCGGGGGAGCGAACATGCGGCGGCCGATGGCAAAGAGAATGGCCGCCATCACCGCGAAATTACCCAGGTCCTGGGTCAGCAGAAAAAATCGATAGGGAGCACCGTCCCCCAGGATGTCAGAAAAATCGAAGCTTGGGAAAACACCGCTGATCAGGGTTTCCACGGTGCCGATGGTCACCACGATAAAACCCCAGAAGATGGCGGCATGCATGATGCCCGCCGTCTTGTCCCGCATCATCTTGGGTTGGATAAGACCAAACTGCAGCATGTCCTGCATTCTTTGGCCCATATTGTCGCGGCGATTATCCTCTGCCCCAGTGCCCTTCTGAATCACACCCCAGGTGCGGATCAAAGCTTTGGTAAAAATGCCCATCGATGTTGCGGCCAGGATGAGAAAGATGATGTTGGGTAGGTATGTCATGCTGCGACCTCGTATGATTGCCAGCCTGCTATTGTCAGCGGGGCCTACTGATACTTCAAAGACTATTGGGAGCGTTAAGATACCGGCAAACCTGCGGGATGTCGAGGGATTTACAGGGTCTTAGGAGGCGTTTTCACGGCCGATGCCAGGCCCGCAGGGAGCGTCGGGCGTCCAGAAGCATCATATGGGTTTCAAACTGAATCTGGCAGCTCAGTCCATCCCCGAGGATGGTGAGGTATTCATCCACGGCAGCCAGGTACTGGGGGTCGGTCAGGGCTTGTCGTTCCGCCGTGCTGGCGGAAACCCCGCCCCCCTGACGGACCCGCTTGATCTGGCGCAGCCGCTC
>JAKQGS010000374.1 GCA_029556045.1 Pseudomonadota bacterium
GATCCGGGCATTTGTCACCAAAATGGACAAGGGTTATGACGAGTCCATCACCGTGATGCACCTGGTGCTGCGGCATGGCACCGGTGAGAAGATCAGCGCACAATTCGTCCCGATGATCCGCCTGAGCAAAGCCCTGCGGACTCTGGGATGGGTGGACAATGATGCTTTTTCAGTCCTGGCGCATGAGCCATTTAATTTTTCCATCAATGCCGTGAACCTGGTTCGTGGGATGGCGACCTGGAGCCATATTTTCCTGAGTAAGGACAATCCCTACGCCTACTCCCAGTACCGTGTACGGGATACTTTCTTCAAATACCCCGATGTCTCAGAAAAGCTTGTGGAGCTATTTCGCCTGCGATTTGATCCGATGCAGGGGGAGGATCGCGCGGCGCGCGTCGATGCCGGCACGGCGGAACTGCAGAAGAAAATCGAGGGAATCCTTGAGGATATTGATCGCAAAATCTTCCGCAAGTCGATGGACTTTGTGACCCACTGTCTGAAAACCAACTATTTCCTGCCCACCAAAACCGGTTTGGCCTTCCGCTTTGGGGCGGACGTGCTGGATAAAAAATACTATCCCAACGAGCCCTATGGCATGTTCTTTTTGATCGGGCGGGACTTCCGCTGTTTTCAGGTGCGTTGGAAGGACATTGCCCGCGGCGGTCTGCGGGTGGTGATGCCTCGCAATAATGCGGATTACGATTATGCTTTGGCTGGTGTGTTTGATGAGGTGTACGGGCTGAGTTTTGCGCAACAGCTTAAAAACAAGGATATTCCCGAAGGGGGGTCGAAAGCAGTGCTGGTGCTGCGTCCGGGCGGGCATCGTGACCAGGCGGTTAAAGGTGCGGTCAACGCGCTCTTGGATCTCCTGGTGGGGGATGACGAATCCCATGAAACCACCTCCGACAAACTCATCAGCTACATTGACAAAAATGAAATTATCTATCTGGGGCCGGACGAAAACATCACCAACCAGCTGATCACCTGGATTCCGGAGCAGGCGGCCCGTCGTGGGTATCGTTACGCATCGGCCTTCATGTCCTCCAAACCGGGAGAGGGGATCAACCACAAGGAATACGGCGTTACCTCGGAGGGCTTGAATGTCTATGTTGACAACACTCTGCACTTTTTGGGGATCGACCCCAAAAAACAACCGTTTTCCATCAAGATGACCGGAGGTCCCGATGGGGATGTGGGCGGTAACGAACTGAACAT
Source organism: Pseudomonadota bacterium (assembly GCA_029556045.1). The sequence continues at coordinate 1,216 of JAKQGS010000374.1, forward strand.
TCTGCACCGTGAATACGGGGAGAACGCCCGGGTCGTCGCTATTGCGGATGGCTATGGATGCGCCTTTGATCCCAAGGGGCTGGCCTGGCCGGAGCTGTTGCGACTGTTCCGGGAGGGCAAATCCATTGTGGAATTTGACCGGAGCAAACTGACACAGGGCACTGGCGCCTATGTGTTGGCCGCGGATACCCACGAGCACATGAAAATCCGCAATGAAATGGCCTTCAAGGTGCCGGCAGACATATTCATCCCGGCGGGGGGGCGTCCCTACACCGTCAGTGAAAAAAACTGGAGCATGTTTTTGGATGCTGACGGCAAACCAAATATGAAGGCCGTTGTCGAGGGTGCCAATATTTTCTTCACAGCTGAGGCCCGCAATAAATTGCAGGAAGCTGGCGTGGTGCAGATCAAAGACTCCTCTGCCAATAAAACCGGCGTGATCTGTTCGTCTTACGAAATCATCGCTTCCCTCACCCTGTCACGGGACGAGTTTTATAACATCAAGGCCCAATATGTGGATGAAGTGATTCAGATCCTGCGCACCAAGGCGGATCATGAGGCTAAGCTGCTGCTCAGCTCTTTTGTGAAAGGTGGAGGGGAAAAAACTTTGGTGGACCTCTCCCTGGAGATTTCCAAGGAGATCAACGAAATCACCGACGCTCTGCTGGACGACCTGACTACGCGGCAGGATCAGGTT
>JAKQGS010000389.1 GCA_029556045.1 Pseudomonadota bacterium
AACCTCTGCATAGGTTTTTTTCTCAACCACCAGCATGATGATATTGCCATTGGGCAGAGGACGGATATCATGGTGCTGCATATAGGTTTCTGTCGAAAAATCCAGTACCCAAACCAGATTGTTGTTCCAGTCATATTCTTCAACCCTGCCGCCTTCACCACCCCCGGTACTTAATTTGCCCTTTGTCATGCACGTTCGTAGCAGATTTCCATTTTCAAGCAGATAGACGGACTGTCCTGGCTCGTATTTGCTCCCGGACCAGGAATGCACCAGTTGTCCTTCATTATTGATCAAATACGTGGTGGTGTAATGTTTGGGCGCGAACAGGGTATAACCCTGGAATGCCCGGCTGTCATTTACCACCAAGCCCACTGTTTTAGTCTGTGCAAAACCAGCTGCAGCCATGCTGACAATCAGGGCCGCCATGATCACAGCCGTCATTTTTCTAACCACCATTGGATTCTCCTTACCAGTCGTGTTATTTGAGCAACATCATCTTGATTGTCTTTTGATAGCCGTGCATCGCAAGCGCGCAGAAGAGGACTCCACTCGTCTCGTTTCCGGCATTAAACGCCACCCGGTGGATTCCGGCGTCCATTTCCTGAGCGACCAGGGTCGCCATCTCCTGGCCTAATGTATTGAAGACCTTCAGGCTGACATATTCCGGTTTTGCCAGGGTAAACGTAATAGTTGTGGCGGGATTGAAAGGGTTTGGATAGTTTTGCGACAGGGTGAATGTTTCGGGAAGCGTGGCTGCTTCCTGCTGCACTTTTGTACTGGTGCTCGAACCATTTCGCACCACCCGGAATCCGACATGATACCAGGGATGATTGGGATCCTGTGGTCCGCGGTAGTAAGACGGATTGCGGTTGGATACTCTCGAATGGCCATCGTTGACGCCGGTCGTTTTATAACCGTTATACCAGTTGCCCCCGCGCATGCCGCGATAGGCTTTGCCATCCGGCATGATAAATCCGGAATCGGGTCCTTTGGGATTATCATAAGGACTGAGGCTGTAATATTTCTGGCCATACCAGTCATTGACCAATTCCCATACATTGCCCGCCATGTCGTACAGTCCAAAGGGGTTGGCGCCGTCAGCTGTTTGATAAGACAGGGCAGTTCCAGGCCAATTGTAAGCGGACTTTAATTTGAGGCTGCCATCATAAAATCCCGCCGGAGTCGTCCAAGGGTAGGTGGCTGGATCCGTGCCCTCATAAGGATCTTTGGACTCTGGCCAATTAGCCTTGCTGATATCCTGGTCATTACCCCAGGGATAATTATAATAGGGATTGGTCTGGCCGCCACGTCCGGCGTATTCCCATTCCGCTTCGGTCGGTAGGCGAAATCCATTTTTGGCGAAATCACAAACCCAGGTGGAAAGCGTATAACAGGGATCCAGGCCAGCCTGCACACTCAACCAGTTGCAAAAGGCCGCAGCCCCATACCACATCACACCCACCATGGGGTGATCCGTTCTGAAGTCAGCCATGGTAAATATCTTGCCATCATAAGAAATGCTGTAGTAAGAGGCGGCTTCGTGGGTATAACAGTAGATATCGGTCCCGCCGGCAGCATAGACCGTGTTATTTCGAACTTCAATGCTTTTGTCCAGTAAGGCGGCATTCAGAAATGCGAGAAATTGCCGGTTGGTCACCTCGGTCTTGCCCATATAAAAAGCATCAACTCTAACCATGTGGAGCGGCAGTTCGTCGCTGGGGTGGCTGGGATCCACGAACCCGTGGTGATCACCCATTTCATATTCGCCACCGGGCAAAAAGGCTTCGGCGAAGGCCAAATCGTCCTTAT
>JAKQGS010000394.1 GCA_029556045.1 Pseudomonadota bacterium
CTTGCCCGATTGGTGACGCTGGCGGGACAACTCCACCACACCTGGCCCTGCGAGCGCAAGGGTTGCGCCCTGGAGAGTGTCATAAACATAGCCAAGGGTCTGGGTTTCGAAAAGCTGATTGACTTTAACAGTCTTGGGAGACGTGGTGTAACCGCCCTCTTGCTCAGTAAACGCAAAGTAGCCGTACAACTCATAATCATTCCAACGCTTCAGATCCTCGGGGGCAGCTTTGCTCATGAATATTGGCCTGCCCCTCCCAACTCAGGGGATCAGTTCCCTCCAGGTTGCCCAGTGCGGTATCCCGTTGGCGCATAGCCTCAACCGCTGCGCGGTAAAACACGATATCAGGACTTTGACGATCCAAAGAAAATACATTTTTCCGGCTCCGCGTCGTGGGTACCGGCTGGGAATAGGGGTATCCCGTCTTGATGTCACTGCTATCGGAGGTGGTTTTACAGCCGAGGCCAAGGCTCAGCCCCAAACCCGTCAACGCCATACCTGAACGCGCGAAATCACGACGCGAAAATTCCTTTTTTGCCATCCCATGCCTCCTGCGGGGTGTCGTCGTTCAACAATAGGTGTTATTTGACAATGTTACGCGAAATTTTGCCGGAACTGCAAATGATTCCATTGGCAGTTCCGGAATGGGGTGAGACTTGCGAAAGAATTTAAGCGGTTACAGCGACTTTAAGTATTCGAGCAAACTCTCCAGATCATCACGATCCACGCCAAAACGACGGAACTCCGCCTCATGCCCTGCGGCTGACTGCCCTTTGACGTCGGTATTATAGATGCTGCGATCCGCTGCCTGATTGGTCGTTTTAACCAATTCCACCTTCAGACCAAGATTGTCATAATCAACGGTGCCCTGACGATCCACGGCACGCCAGGCCTGTGGCCTTCCCAATGTCGGATCCATCAGATGACGGAGGGTCGGAACCGATCCGTTGTGCAGGTATGGGGACGAAGCCCAAATACCAAACAGCGGGTTGGCGGCATATCCCTTTAACGCGCCGGTCTTGCGGACAGCGTCATCAACCCCATAAAAGGTCAGCCAGGATTGTTCCATCACTTCAAAAAACGATTCACCCAATGTTTTGGATCGTTCCGCATCGGTGCCAATCTCAGCGTCCGTCATTACCCGCGCCGGCCAAGTGAAGGAGGCTGGATCCCGGAAATACTCACCATCACGGCTATGCACACCATGGCAGGATGCGCACTCGGCATTGAATATCTGTTCACCAGCCGCAACCCTCGCGGCATCCAGCGGGAGCGGATAAGCGGGGGGATCGGTGTTTTCAATCGCTTGGAAGAACTCCTGAAACATCGGTTCCTGGGCCTTGATCGAAGCCTCAGAGTTGTCGGGTGACATGACAAATTGCATGATAACCCGCGCCGACTTTTTGATGCGGGCTTCGGCATAAAGACGCTCTTTGTACTTTAACAGCCACCACGCGGGGGCATCGATGTATGACGTCACAATGTCGCCCCGCAACTCCGGGCGGCCCAGAATGCTGTCGGTGTAGCCCATGTCGTTA
>JAKQGS010000403.1 GCA_029556045.1 Pseudomonadota bacterium
TTTTCTGGGGCGATTTAAACACCCGGTGGTTTTGAGTATCAATCACGCCTCCACCAGCAATGACCTGATGATGCCCAGCCTGCAGGTGCGTCCTGTCAATCTGGGAGAGGAAGGGATTGCGGCAGACTTATTGATTGCGGAACAAAAGCCAATGGCACCCCCAGCGCCCCCGGTTGTGGTGCCTGTGGCGCCGCCACCCGCAGCGCCCCCACCACCCAAAGAGCAGCCTGAAGTCCCCCCCGAACCGAAGCCCCAACCGGTACCACCCAAGGTGGAAAAAAACACCCTGACCCCGGTGGATGAAAACGACGGGGCCTATGATAGTGACGAGCGGGAATTCCCGTGGGAACAGCCGGATCTCCTGGCGCACGACCGTGCGCAAAACCGGTTTGGCATTTCCCGTGGCCAGGATCGTGCCAAAGAAGAGCCGGAGATGCCCCGCAAATCCTATATTGGTATCACCGGCCTCGTGGCACAGGAGTCCTCTGAGGTTAAACGGCAGGATCAGTACGAGGTTAAGGGCGCCATTGTGGTGGGACCGGGCGTGGAAATGATGTTCTTTCCCAATGACGTGGTTTCGCTTCATTTATGGGGTGATTCCCACGGCACCAACAATGATTATGGCGATGGCGGCATCGATCGTCCCTCGTCCCAGCAGAAAAGGCTGCAGGGATACGGGGCGGTGGGTCTGGATCTGATGAATCTCATCGGCAAATCCCCCCGACACAGTATCGCCATCGCGTATGTGGCGGGTTCCACCATGATCCCCATTGCCACCGATGACCAGAGGATGCCTCTGCGTGGGGTTGGTCTGTCATGGATGCAGTTTACACCCGATGGCACCCCGATTTCCCGGGCTGAAACCGCAACCTTTCAGTCGGCGGGGCATCTGGTCAAATACAGCCATTTTTTCCCGCAAATGTTCAGCCTGAAATTCATCAATGGCATGGCCTTTGTCCTGGCCCGTCAAACCAATGGGGACAAACCCGATGCCACGTCGCAATTCACCGAACTGGGTCTAGGCGGTGGGCTTTTTGTCGCCTTCTAAATTCGATGGAAAGTCTCATGTACCGCAAAGTCGACGTATTCAAAGCGGTGTTAACATGAGTATTTCAATGGAAAATTTATAAAAATCTAAAGCCCTGCGTATTTCCACCGACATAAGAAGAAGAGAAATCATCTTCGGTGGAGAATATTATGAGCCGACCTACGCATCGATGGAATCATTACCGTGTTGGTATGATTTTAAGTTTGCTCCCAGCGCTCCTGGCGACGGGGTGTTTTCAAGCCCCCATCGCGGCCGATGGTGAGGTTCGTTCCTTCGTCTCCACCAAGATCGCAGTGACGTCGGTCGAACGAGAAGGGCGGGAAGTCTCCCAGTTTGATCCCAATCTCAGCGTTCCCCAAAAAATTGCCGCTTCATCCGCAGCGCTATCCGGCACTGCGGTGACCATCGAACCAGGGGCATTGGCCATCGCCGCCGACATCGTGATCGAAGAAGCCGCATCCCTCAAAGAAACCGGCGTCCTGAATGACCTGGGTTTGCAGGGGGACGTGACGGTGCAAAAAGAAGGGACTCCGGTCATCATCCGCCCCACGGAAAACGCAGCGCTGTTAAAACCCATGGCTCTGGAAATCCCCGCTCCGGCGTTAGGACTGGTGGATCGCCTGTTTTCCCTGGTGGACGATTCCGCCTATGACAACATGGTGGTGATGTACCGGGTGTGGAAGGACGGTAGTGCAGGTATGGTGAGTGGGGTGCTGACCCGCAGCGAAATTTCCATCGTAAACGGTGCGGTCCGTTTCTCGGCCCAAAGTTTTGGAGCCTTTCAGGCGGTGATCCTGGATAAGAAGGTGGAGACCTCGGTTGAAAGACCAACCACGGAACCGATTTTGAACGTCAACAACGTCAAGGTGGTTGATACCGCTGGGGTGGTCAGTGCTGTGCAGATCACCTATGCGGAAACCCGGCCGGAGGTGGTTTGGAATAAGCCGACAATATCGGTTGATTCATCCTCCCGCACGGTTAAGGTGGTTGCCAGCTTGCAAGGGGACTTCACCATGAGTTCCTGCCAGATCACACTGCGGCAGGACCCTGCCCAATCCCCCATGTATTTTGTGGACAGTGGTTCTTCACTATTTGCGGAAGTCAAAATATCACAGACGGCAGAAACCCCACTCTATGCGGGGATCAAATGCGTCGATCAATATGCACGGGGATCCTTTTCTCCTCTTTCCGACAAGGTCGTGATGCCTGCTTATGTGGCGCCAAAGACGGATGTGTCCACATCAACTTCAACCTCCACGGAACCGATAGTCTATCCACTGGCTTTTATGGATGTCCCGGCGGAAGTTTACGCAGGATCTATTCTCAAGCTCGGAGCAACCGGAGGTG
>JAKQGS010000416.1 GCA_029556045.1 Pseudomonadota bacterium
GTGATAGAATCCCCCCGCTACCAGTGATTTATCCGCCGATGCTTCCCGCTTGGACTGGCGAATGCTAAAGCCGTTGTTGGGGGACGATCCCGTCGCGCCTGTGGTGCCACAGCCCTTCAGATAACCGTCATCCCCTTGGACGAGGTTAAAGACCATACCGCGTGCATTTTCCATGTAGTTACCACCGGGATTGGCCCAGTAGGATACGGTGCCGGAGTTATCGTCGGGATTCATATTAAAGGCCACATAAGAAATGCCGGAAACCGCATCGTTGGACTGATTAAACGGTTGGTTGGTGACGGGATTAACATAGTTGCCATACGCTGGATTGTTTTCGGCCACGTCAAAATTGGCGCCAGCATTCAGATCCAGTGTGCCATCGTCCTGAATGGCGATGTCAACGAGGTCGTCATGGAACATGCCCCGCACCAGCTCACTCTGAGCATTGTAGGTGCCATCGTTATTTTTATTCTTGGCGTATTGCAGGCTGACAAATTCGTTTTTGGGACCCGCGGGACCTCCCTGCAGGTTTGGTGTGCTGGTGCTGCTGATGCGTTTGGTCCAGAGGACCCCGTTATAGGTGTCATTGGAATCCGCTGATTCCGGAGAGTGGACCAGGTGCATCTCCTGCACGGTGCCATCCGCCATTTCCACCACCACATCCGACCGATAGACCGGGCGGTCGCTCTGATCCGCCAGCCGTTTGATGCTGGCCGTTGTAACGGAACCGACTTTGTTTCCCATCGCGGACGTTAACTGGTCCGCCAGATCCAGGCTGTCCCCGGCCGCTGCGGGCATAGAGTCCGCTTTGCCATCTTTTTTGGCCTGGCACATCATGGCCTGCACCAATCCCAGAGCACGGTCCACCATGGATTCGATGGAGGCGACTTTGGAGCGGGCAAATGACACCAGGCAGGCTTCCCCTGCAGCATCCTTGCCGTCGCGGGTACCGCTGACCTGCTGGTTGGTGCGGTTGCCGTAAATCATCTCCTGGTCAAACTCGTAGCAGCTGACATTTCCAGCGGCCCGGTCCCGATCAAACATGGGAGGCAGGCATTCGCCCTCACCCCGGATGATAGCCTCGGCTTCTTCGGCCTTTTCTTTCATGGTTTGGCCATTGTCTTCGTCCGCTAGACGGAGCCCTGAACCGGTCGCCTGGGGAAAAACGGAAACCGCCAGGCCACCCGGATACGCGGAAGCCAGGGCGTTGACGGCTTCCAGATCGGTACCGCCACCCAGGGGATCCTGCGAGCCAGTCACGGTGCCGGTGGCATCATCATTGTTTTTCTTTTTACAGGCCGTCGCGGACAATGCCACGGCTAAGGCAAGTATACTGAGGTGTGAGTGCCGGCAGACTTTCATGATTCAATCCTTTTCTTTTGGTAAGGTTGCAAATAGCCATCAAAATGACGAGATTTTTTTCGTCCGCAGGCGTCGAAACTTTAAATGGGAGGTGAAACCTCAACGGCGATCAGTGTTTAGATTTGTGACCTGAGGTAAGAATTAGGGCAGGCGGGCTGTGGCTTTTTATTTATAATGAAAAAAGCCACCGATACGGGTGGCTTTTCCGGGGGTTTTGGCTGCGTGCATTATTGCGGTGGCGGTACGTCGTCCACTGGGCCGGACGTTTTCACCTGGTTTTCCTTCACGATGATGGCGTCGATATCCGCCTGTTGCACCTGCACATCGTTCACCGGGGTCTGGTAGCTCGTAGCTCCAGGCTTTTGGGCAAGGACCTCCATGTTGAGGGCTGCATTGGCGCAGAGGGCCGCCACGTCCCGCGGCTGGGCATTGGGATCGGTGCCGGAAATGTCGTAACGCACGTTATAGGAAGGGTCGGAAGGTGTTTCGGTCACCACCACCTTGAGGCCAGTGGCAACTGCCAAATTATAATTCCAGGTATAGCCCGACTCTTTGGCAAAGGTTTTGTCGTTGCTTAACCGGCAGCCCACCTGAGAGCTGGGGGCTTGTTCGGTTGGTGCTTTGGTCACAACGCAGGCCAGACTGGCACCCGTAATATTTCCAGGAACCGATGCGGTTTCGTCGGAATCCTCTAATTTGGTGGCGTCCGCATCGTTGGATGCTTTGGGATCGTCGCCTTTTTTATTGCCCTGGAAGCTAGCCTGATTACAGGCTCCCACCATTAACAGGGTCATTACCCACAACACGTTTTTCATCACCTGTCCTCCTATCGAAACCTGACTGCACGATGACGGCTTGGAAGTTTGATCTTGAGACTGTATCGGCATTTTCGGGGTTAAACTTTAGCGGTTGTTAAAAGAAATCTAAAACACCAATAATAACAGCTAGGTGACGACGCAGTCTGGAATGGGGTTTTGCACAAATGGGGGCTGTGGTAACAATGCGAGGTACCTATTTCACGTCGATTCCCAGGTGAGGGTGCATTCCTATGAAAGGTTCAATTTTGCCAAAGCTCCTGGCTGCGCTTGTCTTAAACCTGGCGATAGTCCCTACATTGATGGCGGAAAAGATCACAGTGGCTGCCGCCGCCGATCTTAAATTTGCCATGGATGAAATCGTGGCCGCTTTTGTGCAGGCCAATCCAAAGGAAAAGGTGGAGGTGGTTTACGGTTCAACGGGTAAATTTAAGACACAGATCGTTCAAGGGGCCCCCATAGACGTCTTTTTTGCCGCTGACATGGCCTATGCACAGGATTTGGTTGCGGAAGGTTTTGCCGAAGGGAATGCAAAGCCTTATGCCGTGGGGCGTCTGGTTCTATGGACGCATCGTCAGGATTTGCCTCTGACCCTCGAAGGACTGACGACTCCATCCATCAAACGTATCGCCATCGCCAATCCCCGTCATGCACCCTATGGCAAACGGGCCGACGAGGTCCTTCGCAGCCGTAAAAACCTTTGGTCAAAAGTTGAGTCCAAATTGGTGTTGGGGGACAATATCGCCCATACCGCGCAGTTGGTTGCTTCCGGAAACGCGGATATCGGCATCCTGGCCTATTCCCTGGTCTTGAATCCGGAAATGCAGGCCAAGGGACGTTTTGAACTTCTATCCGACAAATGGCATCAGCCTCTGGAGCAGGGGTATGTGGTCACCAAGCGGGCCGCTAAAAATCCCCTGGCGCAGAAATTTGTAGCCTACATTGAGTCCAAGGACGCCCGTACCGTCATGCGTCGTTACGGTTTTATGCTGCCGGATGAAATGCCCGTGAATTGAAGCCCACTACCGTGAGGTCCTCGTGTTCCTTTCACCCAGCGATTGGCAGGCCATTGCATTAACCCTGCGGTTGTCATGCCTGGTCACTCTGATTCTTCTCATCATTGGCACACCGATCGCCTGGTGGTTAGCCACG
>JAKQGS010000419.1 GCA_029556045.1 Pseudomonadota bacterium
GAGGGCCAGGCTGCCCTCCAGGGCATCAACCGCGCGCCGTTTGTAGGTTTTGGCGTGAATCAGATATTCCTCGCGTTGCTTGAGATCGGAATGAACGATCTGGTAGAACAACTGCGAGGAGAGTTCGCTTACTTCGGCCCCTTCCTCAAAAAAATTAAAAAACTTATTCTCCGGTGGCGGCAATAGTTTCGCAAGCAAACCTAGGCTCATACAAGTTCTTTTGTCCTCTCTTAAAATCTCGCAGTGACGAGGTCCATCCCGCTTTCAATATCTCCATTCATCGTTGTTAACGGGTGGTTTGCATGCTGCCGGGCAGCCGTTTGTTCCCCGCGCACCAAGGAAGCAGACCCCAAGCATCATCTGTCCGGGGTGCAAAGCCGGACCGACTTTACCGTTCTCATAAAATTATGACACCAAAAAAACAGTCCGCTAACCGTTTTCTAACATTCCCTGTGATTTTTATATTTTATTTTATAATTTCAACAAAATATTTCAAAAGCAACCCCTCGCACAAATACAAACAAGAGCCCGTTCTTCGGGCGATCATTGCAAGAGCCCACGGTTCACCCCACGCCCATCCCAAACAAGGCCCCACGCCTGCAGACCCCGCCGCGATGATGCGGAAAATTTGAGACCGGCCCGTGGCCTCATTCAAGCCATCAGGCCGATGGTCCGACGAAAACGGACAAGCGACACCCCAAAAAGAATGATCCCGATCATGCCCAGGGCAATGAACTGCGGCCAGATCACGGCAAACTCGGCTCCCCGATAGAGAACAGCATGAGCCAGGGCGACGAAATGGGTGGTGGGCGCAGCCTCCATCACCGTCTTGACCGCCACCGGCATGCTCTCCCTGGGCGTAACCCCGCCGGAGAGCATCTGCAGCGGGAGAAGAATCAGGACCATCAGCAACCCGAACTGGGACATGGAACGGGCCACGGTTCCAAGATAGATGCCCATGGACGTGATGGCGAAAAGATGCAGCAGTGTCCCGGCCAAAAAAAGCGGAAGCGCGCCTTCAAGCTGAACCGCCAAAATTCCCCGGATCACGACAACCAGGGAAAAGATGCACGCCACTGTGACCACCAAGGCCATTGACCAGATCTTGCTCACCATGATGTCAAACGGGGTGACCGGCATCACCAGCAGATGTTCCACGGTGCCATGTTCCCGTTCCCTGATCAGCGAGGCCCCGGTGAGGATGATGGCAAGCATGGTGACATTATTGATCATCTCCATCACCGAGCCGAACCAAGCCTGAATCAGGTTGGGATTGAAACGGACACGCAGGTTGAGATCAACCGGCGTGGCCTCATCGCTTCGATAACGCCGCATAAATTCCGCCACTTCATCGGAAATGATGGTCTGGATGTAGCCGTTCCCGGCAAAGGCTTGGCTCATGCGGGTTGCATCGATATTCAACTGGATGGTCGGGGTACGCCGCGCCAGAAGGTCTTTCTGGAAATCAGGCGGAATATCAAGGGAAAATGTGTCAAGCCCCATATCCATCCGCCTGTCCATTTCCGACTGGCTGATCATCTCGGGCACCAGGAATTGGGGGGGATAAAAAGCCGAGGCAAGACGCATCGACAAGGGTGATTTATCCTCGTCGACAATGGCGATCGGCGCCTTGTTGAGGGAATCCGGCAGGGCGGTGGCAGCGGTATAGACCCCGACGGTAAAGACCCAGACGATCATGAACAACAAAACGGGATCACGCCCCAAACTGCGCAATTCCTTACATCCAAGATAAAAAATAGTGGAGCACCGCATTTCATGTCTCCTGTTTTTTCAACAAGACCACACATGCCGCCAGCAGGATGGGAATGGTGAGGGCAAGGGCGAGGAAGCTGCCGTGCAGATCTGCAAAACCCAGCGCCTTGGCAAAGATGCCCCGGCTGATGATGAGAAAATGGGCTGCCGGATAAAATTCGCCAATCAGACGGCCCAGGCCCTCTTGCGAGGTCACCGGAGTGGTCATGCCGGAAAAATTGACCGAGGGCAGCAGGGTCAGCACCGCCGCCCCAAAAATCGCCGCCACCTGACTGCGCATGAACGAAGATATCAAGAGCCCAAAGGCGGTGGCACAAACGACATACAACAAGGCGCCAGCGGTAAGCGCTCCGAGATCTCCTTTAACCGGCACCCCAAACAAAAAAACGGCCATCAGCACCAGCAGAAAGAAGTTGGCCATGGCCAACCCCACATAGGGCAGCTGTTTTCCCAGCAGGAATTCCAGCCTCGAGACCGGCGTGACATAAAGATTGACAATGGATCCCAATTCCTTCTCCCGCACGACGCTGAGCGCGGTCAACATGGCAGGGATCATGATCAGCAAAAGAGGAATCACCGCCGGGACCATGGCGACAAGACTTTTGACATCCGGATTGTAGCGATAGCGGGTTTCGATATTTACCGCATTCCCCGTGGCGTGGGACGAAGACTGGCGGGCGGCGAAATGGGCAAGCCACAGGCCGTGCATGCCCCTGACATACCC
>JAKQGS010000425.1 GCA_029556045.1 Pseudomonadota bacterium
TGAAAAGATTGGAAACCCCCACATAGTCCACGCCGCAGGCATAGAGATCCGGTGTAAATGTGACACCCGCCAGGGTGGCATATCCACCGTAAGAGGCCCCATAGATGCATATGCGCTTAGGATCTGCGGTACCATGGGTGACCAGCCACTTGACTCCATCGGTGATATCATCCTGCATGGTCCGTCCCCACTGCTTAAAACTCTTCTCCTTGAAGGATTTACCGAAACCCGTGGATCCACGGAAATTCATCTGCAAGACCGCATAGCCGCGGTTGGCCAGAAACTGCACCTGAGAATTAAAGCCCCAACTATCGCGGGCCCAAGGGCCACCGTGGGGGTGGATCACGACTGGAAGATTTTGGTGATCCACATACTTGGGCAGTGTTAGATAACCGTGAATGGTCAGACCATCGCGGGACTTATAGGTGATGGGCTTCATTTCCGCCAGATCAGCCTCCTTCAACCAGGGCGCCGCTTCCGCCAGAAAATTCAGTTTTTTGCTTTTGACATCGTACCAATAGTAACGGCCCCTGGAACGATCGCTGTAGGACATCAGGGTCAGACGGGTTTCATCTTTGTCCCAGCTGAGCACGGTGAACGCATAACCCGCCAGTTTTTTTTCGAGATCGGCAAAGATCGGTTTCCACTCATTATCAAAGACCTGGTACTCTTCTTTAGGCCCCTCCCAAGCAGCTCCCATCATGGTCTTGTTTTTACGGGAAAATAGAATGCCGGAAAGATCAAATTCCTTGGGAGTAAAAAGTTCTTTGACCTCTTTACCGGTTGCAGGATCAAACTGCACCAGCGCTATGGTGTCCCGCCCGAGATTGGAACCGCAATAGAGCTGCTGGTTATCAGCTGTAAATTCATAACAACCGAAATCATCTTTGTAGGAAACCTTGATAAGATCGCGAAAAGGGTCCTTTTCCGTCGCGCGGTACATCATGACACGATCGGCCCCATCTGTTCGCGCGGCAGCCCGCACACGTCCCTCATGATCCGTCAACCAACCCGCATAATCACCGGGATTGCGGGCCACTTCCGTCAGTTCACCGGTCTTGACGTTCAATCGGTAGACATCAAAAACCTTCTTATCGCGGCGATTCATGGTGATCAGCACATGATCTTCATCCTGCGGCAATTCATTTTCAATGCTGACCCGGGTGTCATCAAAGGGTGTGAGGTCCCGGGCAATGGGGTTTTTGACCTGGGTGGCAAATAGGTGGAAGTTTTCATCTCCGCCCTTATCCTGGAGATAGAGGATGGTATCGTTCCCCTTCCACACGTATTGCCGGATGTCACGGGTTTTATCCGAGGTGACCTTAACTTCATCGGGTCCCTCGAGTTTTCGCACGTACACATTCAGCCGCCGCTCCCAAGGCTTCAGGTAGGCCATCGACTTACCGTCGGGAGAAATTTTAAATCCCGCCTGTTCCGGATTCTTAAAAAAATCCTCAAGCGGAATGGTGGACGCCATACCTAAGGCGCCCTGGCATAACACAAAAAGTGCCACGGTGAGCTTACGAATCATCATCTACCCCTTTATGATAAGGAAACCAGGCGCCAATCTTAGCGCACTCCCCTGATGGTCCGCAATAAATTGCTCCCACTGCTCGGCGGTCCAGGGATAGGGTTTGCGTCCTTCCACCAGGACATAGATCACCCCCTGCTGGCGGCAGCGGGAATCGAAATAAGGGATTAAATTCAAATGGTAACCAAGATAGGGGAAGAGTGCGGGCTGGACGCAAAGGGTCGCGTTGGCATGGTTTACTTCCAGATGCTCCCGGACTTTCATCGCCCCCGCGTAAACTTCCGGATCGGGACGCGGGACCTGCACACTTCCGCTGTGAAAGAGGGGAAAAAGGATCAAGGCTCCCGCCAGAACCGATGAAGCCCAATGCTTTGTCCCCCACCGCCGCATGAAATCCAAAAGACCCAAAATGGCAAAACACAGCAAGGGGAGGGGATAGTAGTGCCCGTACTGATGCATGGCCGGATAGGAGGCTGCTGTCCCTAAAATAAAAATTCCGGGTAAGGATGCCACCACCACCCGGGCGGAAAACAGGGGTAGCAGCAGCATTGGCCCGTAAAGTTTCCACCATCCCGACTTTGCAATGTCCTGCACCACTTGCACCGGCTGATGGATCATGGACTGTAAAATCGCCGGGAAATCACCACCGTAATGCTGCCAAAAACGCAGATACTCAGGGGTCCTGCGACTTGCCCCCAGAAAATAGGGCTGGATCCAGCCCACATGTATCCCCAGGAAAAGAATGCTCACAGTGGCAAGAGTCCATGCGAGTCGACGTTGGGGATTGGGCCGCAGCGCATAAAACAGGAACCAGGCACCAAGATAGAGAGCCATATCTTCTTTAATCGACAACCCCAGCAATGTGGCGGCAACTATATGCCCCCATCGCCTCTGGTCCCAGGCCCAAAATAGATAAAATAGAGCCAAAGGAATCAGGGATTCCGTGCGAAATCCCGTGTTGGCCAATGTACCGACCACACTGCAGGAGAGGTAGCCAACCAGAAGCATCAGGGTCACAAATCCCGGTGTTTCCTTGGCCCGACAGAGAGCCCATAGGGGCAGGACTGCAGCCCACAGGGTTAGAACCCCCACAATCAGCAATGCCAGAGGATGCGATATCATCTGTTTGAGGGGAACAAGGACCAGCATGATCCAGGAAGGATGAACACCAAAATGATTGACGTCATAGATGGGACTATACATGAACCGGTCACGAAGGGTATTCACCAGCATCCAATCAAAGATGCTAAAATCCACACCGTTGATTGAGACGGCAAAGTACCGCAGAGTGATATTGATGATAAAAAGGATCAGGGAAGCCCATAACACCGATTGGCTGGTCCGAAGGTCGATCGATTTCAGGATGGGGGGACCAGTGATTGCACCCTTCAATAAGTAAATAAGGGTGGCTATTGTCCCCAAGTATTGCCACATCCGAAGATCGGACAAGGCGGGAATCTCCAGGGCTACCCCCACCAACGGTCCGAGAAACACCAGAGCCCACAGACGGGCCAACGACCTTAATTCCATTGAAATCCTTACGCGCCGAAAATGATCCGGTTCCCATGGCACTCATTAAAATCCGAAACTTATTGCATTTTTTATACCCTGATGATCCACGGTTTTAAAGATGCATTTAGCACTCATGTTTCAAGCCTGTTTTTCCGATAAAGGAAGTGAACAGCGGGAGGGCGGGAAATGCCTGCACTTTTAAACCAATTGGCCCTTTTACTTCTGACACTGACGATCGGGATGGCCTGCCAGCCTGAGGGCAAGGAATATCAACCGCCAGCCCCGGAAACCGACGAGACCACCAATTCCGACGAACCAGGCGACAGCGCTCAGGAGGACGATCAAACTCCAGCCGAGGAGGAAGAGGATCGGCCGCCCTGTGAGTTTCCTGCCACATTGACCGAAAATCCGGAAACCATCGATGGTTTCGTGGCGTTTATCAATGAGCTGCCACCACCGGTTACGGTCAGCTGCGTTCTCCAGGCCCTCAAGAGGCCCCTGTTGCTCAATGCTACCTCCAATCGATTCAGTGCCCAGGGCGCCGTCGATTCCGAAGCACCGCGCATCTTTATCAAAATGGGTAGTTTAATTCTCACCACAGTGGCCAAAGGGGAGGGGAGTTCATCGATTGAAATGTCGGAAAGCATCAATTCCACCATGTCGGTCAAGGGGGATCTTAAGTTTCCGTTTACGGAAGATATCCCGGAGCAGGCTCCCTATAAGAATATTTACGCTGGCGGCTCGGCATCCTGTGCCGGGCTATGCCATACCGACTATCAGGAAATCAAAAAATACCCGGATGGCGCGGTAAAATACGCGTCCACCATCATTGCTCCAAAGCCATCTCTCAATGTACCGCTTGTTGAATTGCAGATGCTGCGATCTGCGTGTGAAGGCGTGGAACAACAATTATGCGACTTCTACCGGGACCTCATGGATCACGGGGATGTGCAGGCTTTCACTTTCCCGTGATTTCGGAGGGATGGTGGTTGGCCGAACGGCGCCCACGGGGGCGTCCGGTCATCAAATAAGGCCAGCGACGCACCAATACTTCCAAGGGCAACCCCATCACCATCAGCCAAAACCACCACCGATCCATGACCCAATAGAAATCCCGAATCGTTTTGTAGCGGGAGGGTATGGAGACGCCCTGAGTTCCGCTCACCCCATTCAGAAATTCCGCCAGCGGTTCAATAGACGAACTGTTCAAATACGAAAGCCCTGCTCCTGTCAGTTTAGCCAGGCGTTCCAGCTTGTAGGGGGAGGCCATAATATCCTCATCCTTGTAAGTCTCGGGGATCACTGTGGTGAGGGATGCTTTCAGCGACCCAAAGGCAGGATGTTGACCATCCACGGATGCCTGGCAGCGGGCTCCCGGAATGATTTTCATCGCCATGGTGCCACCCAGCGTCAGACTGTCCGAGCCAAGCTTTTCTAAATTGATTTTTTCCGCGTCAACCGCCACGCCGCAAACATTGACCTTCCAGGATCCATCCAAGCGAAAGTATTTGGCGGCCGGCCCAGCCATCACCATCTGCCAGCGAGCGATCCCCTGCGGGTCCGGATTAAGGCGTAGACCCTTTAAAATAAGTGGTTTCTTCAGTTCCTCCCGCAATAGCCAGGTCATGGCGCGGCTATAAAATTCCGAATAGGAAGAACGCGAAGAATTGGCGGCTGGTGCCATGGCATAGCGCCAGAATGAGTCGCTAAAAACCCAAATAGCCCGCCCTTTTCCCGGATAGGATGCCACCGCCAGGGGAATGGTGCTGCCGTCCTTGAGGCGAGCATTCAGCAATGGCGTGGTCTCCCCCTGCTTGAACTCCACATTGTCCATGCGATGAATCCCCTTCATGCCTTTTTGCTCTTTCAGGGACTCTTCCATGTTTTCCCAATCATCATACACATTGGCTAACGAGCGCTGATTGGGATCCGGGCTGGCAAGCTCAACGGAGAATTCTGCCTGCGCATCGTAGGATGGACCACCTTCGTCCACACTTTCGCGAGAACCGTTCATAACGTTTTTGCTTTTGCCATTACCAGTCACCGTGAAGGGAAGAATGGATGCGAGGGGTGACAGACGGAAGTCGCCGGCCTTCAAAGCCCGCGGACCGCCGATAAACAGCAGGCTGCCGCCCTCTTTGACAAAATTCACAAGATTCTTTTGATAAGCGGGCTCCAGGAACTGATACAAAGCAAAGTTCTGCACAATCACCGAATGAAAGTTGGAAAGCTCTTCGTTAAACAGACGATCCACCGGAAAGGGGATCAGGCTGAGCTCCCGCTCATTCACCATCTGCACATCGCCGGGATCCCGCAGGATGAAAAAACTGATCAGGTCGTACTTGGGTTCCGACTTGAGATAACGACGCAAAAATCGTCCGTCCCAGCTGGGAGCCCCTAGGAGATGTAATATCCCCACGGTGTTGGGCAGTACTTCGATGGTTTTGTGAATGGTATTATCCCACAGCGAGGTTTCCTGACCGGTGGGCAGGGCTTTGATGGTCAAAAGGTGTTGACCACGAGCCAATGGCGGTAGCACCAGAGAGAGTTCCACCGCAGCCTCATCCTTTTCAAATGTGGCGTTGGATGTCGCCAGGGTTTTATCCTGACCCAAAACCTGAACCTGGACGGTTTCCGAAGATTCCTCGGCCTTGTCTCGCTTCAGGCTCAAAACCAATTCGATCGGTCGATCCTCAAAGGAAAAGATCGGTGTATCCGACGTCTCCAACCAGATATTGTGAAACCCCTTCGGCACAAATCCCACAACCGCCCCTTTTAAGGGCCCATTGGCATTGCGGGCAATGCCCG
>JAKQGS010000427.1 GCA_029556045.1 Pseudomonadota bacterium
GAACATGTTTGCAAAACTAAAACAGATGCGGGCCTTTGCTACCAGGTACGACAAGCTTAAGAGAAACTACGAGGGCATGACAGCCATGGCCTGCAGTGTTTTATGGGCCAAAGTTTTGAGAAATTGATTACAGGCCCTAATTAGGTTTAAAAAATCCATGGCCTGCCGTTGTACATTGACGGCAGGCTTTTTCTTTTCATAGAATATACGCAGCTTTATATCCTCAAATTGCGAAAATGTGACGATGGTGGTGCCCTGATGGCGGAAATGGCGTCTGGCAAGTCTGAAATAAGGAAAGGCGTCGGAAAGAAAATTTTCCTCGTCAATCGGGATTTTCAGTTGCGTTATACGGGAGCGGCGGTGATCGTAGGACTAACCTCCACGATGCTGACAATTTTTTTGATCCTTTTTCCACTCTATCGCTTTGAAATTCTGCGAATTCCAAAGTTTCTTCCACTGCCAATCCTTTTAATCATGGCCATGGCCGCGGTTGTGAATATCTCCCTTGTGGGGATGATGGGTATCATCATCACCCATAAAATGGCAGGTCCCATGTACAGCATGGTCAGACACATCCGCCGCATTGAATCAGGGATCTGGAACGGGCAGATGCGCCTGCGGAAGGGTGATGAATTGGGCTATGTTGTGCGTAATTTTAATGACATGATTGAGAGCCTGGGACGAATAGCCAAGACTGATCTGGAGTCACTGGATCGCATTCTGGCCAACCTTGAGCAATCCAGCGTTGACTCAGCCTCCCTGGAATCTGCCCGGCGCGACTTGCAGGATCTGCGCGAAACCATAGCCAAACGTATTGCATCCGAACGATAGAAGAAAGCCGAGGCTCCCTCATGATGATCGAAAAACTAAAGGGTATTTACGATGTTGCGCTACCCAATGGCTTGATTCTGGACGTGCAGGGGGTGGGCTACGGTGTGGAAATGCCTCTTTCCGCGCTCTGTGCATTGCCGCCAATTGGCACGCCAATGCAGGTCTGGACATATACTTATGTCCGCGAGGATGCGATTAAGCTTTATGGGTTCCTCACCTATGAAGACCGCTATATCTTTGAAGTTTTGATCAGTCTGAATGGAGTTGGCCCTAAGATTGCCCTGGCAATTCTCAGTACCTTGGATTTAAACGCCATAAAATTGGCTGTTGCCAAAGGGAGTCCGGAAGTGTTTGAGGTCGTGCCTGGCATAGGGGCGCGCATGGCAGAAAAAATCATCGTGGAGATGAAATCCAAAATGCGTCGCCTGGCAACCTTGCACCATCAGGGAGCAAGCAGTCAGGAGGCTCAACGTTTTGGAGCCGAAGATTTTTCAGGGATTGATGCTCCTCAATTGGAAGGAGGGCTCCATCCTGTCATGGAAGATCTTCGTTCCGCACTGGAAAACCTCGGATTTCGCGATAAGGCGGTCAATGGAGTTCTGCAAAAACTCCAGATTGACCATGGTGATCGGGACTTCCAGTTTTTGATGAGGCTTGCCTTGAAAGAGCTGGGTGGCGTTCGTGTTGGGGACCGGTCGGCAGGAGAGAATAGGAAAACTCATGACCAATATTCAGATACAACGCGTTAAAATCGATATAGAAAAACAGACCGAAGTGGAACGCCTGACGACGCCGGCACTGCGTACAGAAGAGGGTGAACTGCAGTCAGAGGCCAATTTGCGGCCATCCCGCTTTGACGACTATCCGGGACAGGATCGCGTTAAAGAAAATCTCAAAGTTTACGTTGCCGCCTCCCGCAAGCGAGGGAAAACTTTGGACCACGTCTTGTTGCATGGACCTCCCGGACTGGGAAAAACCACGCTTGCCAAGATCATTGCCAATGAATTGCACGTGCCATTCTATCAAACCAGCGGGCCATCCATCGAAAAACCGGGCGACCTCGCCGGAATCCTCGCGGGCATTGAAAGTGGCGGCGTTCTGTTCATTGATGAGATTCATCGACTTTCAATCATGGTGGAAGAGGTCCTGTATTCCGCTATGGAAGACTTTCACATTGATATCGTGGTTGGGCAGGGGCCAACCGCCAGAACGGTGAAAATGCCGATCAATCCATTTACCCTGGTGGGGGCCACTACGCGGGTATCATTGTTATCGGCACCTCTTTTGAGCCGGTTTGGCATCCAGGAGAGGCTGGAGTTTTATGATGCCCAATCCCTCGCGCGGATACTTCAAAGAAGTTCCGCCATATGGGGAGTCCATTTGGAACCGGATGGGGCCATGGAATTAGCGAGTCGGTCTCGGGGTACGCCGCGTATTGCCAATCGCCTGCTGCGTCGCGTGCGTGATTTCGCGGACTTTCATGGGCTGGATCATCTCGGGCGGGATATCGTCAATACCACCCTGGATCGTTTGGAAATCGATGCCAGGGGGCTCGATCGTATGGATCGTAAGATCCTGGTCGTGATCCGGGATCGTTACAATGGCGGGCCAGTGGGAATTGAGACACTGGCAGCCACCGTCGGGGAAGAAAAGGCAACCATCGAAGAAGTCTATGAACCATACTTGGTGCATCAGGGATTTTTGACCCGCAGCCCGCGAGGGCGAGAGCTTTCGCAAATGGGGCAGGATCATCTCATGAAATTTGATACCCACGACCTTTTCACATAAGAGGCATTCGTTGAGCGCAGCCACCGATGAGGCTCTGAATCAAACATTAAAAAACCTGGCTCTCAACGTGAATTCCAGCGTTCGCGTCTATGAAAAGCGTCAGATTGAGGCGACGTTTGCCTTTGGCCTGAAATCACAGGAAGACATCGAGGCCGAGGTTGATGATCATACCCTGCCGAAAGCTTATCAGGTCGATGCCTATTTTGTTTTCCCCCCACAGATGAATGTGAGTCCGGAATCCTATCCCATTGAAAAATTCTATCGGGATCTGAAATCCTATATCAGTTTCCGGGAGCCACGCCTGTCCTATAACGAGATGATCGGTAAGGGAGGCACTTCCGATGATGCTCCTATTTCGGTCATACGAAAATATATCGAGTCGATGCGACAGGGGACTATTGCGGGACCTCCTGACGCAGCCATCGAAGAAGCCCGACTGTTTGGCTGTGCCTTTTACAGTTACTTTACCCGGCGCACCTCCAAACTGGCGGATCAATTGGAGCGGCATGTGCGACGGGCCAAACGCAGCCGCCATCGCAAAAATGAAAAAGTTCATACCACTCTCAGTCTGGTCGCGAAAACCGTGATGAAAGGGCATCGCCTTTTAACGGCTTGGCGGGAACTTGAAAAGATGGCAAATGATCTCCCCGAGAACTTTTTGGTGACCCTGCGGGATGAATTAGCCATCGTCCATGAGTATTGTTATTACATTTTTCGCGATGGTGTATTTAACCTGCTCAAGGCGCTCATGATGTTTGAAGACTTTCGTGACTTTCCGGAGGGTAACCGGCTCCGCATGAAGTTGATGGCCATGACCCGCTACTCCCGTATAGTGGCCAAACATTATGACTTCTGGTGGCTGGATTCGCGCTCTGATCGCAAGGATCGCGAGCGCTTTCTATTTTGGCGCGGCATTTTGAAGAGACGGGTATGGAGTTCTCTCTATTTAAATACCCGGACCAAACCGCTGTTTTCAGTGCAGCGGCAATTGGGAGCCATGATTGCCGCGGCTTTTGCCGGTGCCTGGGCGGTAACCATCGAGTTATTCATTCGCTTGAACGCCAAAATTGTGAATCCCACCAGCCTACGGGGCTGGAGTTTAGTGTTGATTGTGGCAATCCTGACGTTTGCCTATGTATTAAAGGACCGTATCAAAGAGTTAGGGCGAGGGTATTTTCGCGGTGGATTTCTGATCCACATCCCCGACAACAGCGAAAAGGTTTTTTTTAGAACCCACATGAAAGAACGACCATATGTGGCTGTCGGTACCGCCCAGGAAACCGCTTCCTATGTGCCCTTCGCGCGTTTGCCGCGGGATATTTTGGGCAAACTGCAGGAATTTGATTTTGAATTGTCGGAAGAACATTCGTCACCGCGAAATGTCATCTATTACCGCAAGCGTTTTTTTCTGGACTACTCGGCGTTATCTTACCTTAAAAAGAAGGTCACCGTGGTGCACGACATGGTGCGGTTGAATATCAGCTCGTTTTTGAGCGGTCTTGATGTGCCGACCCACCAGTTTTTGGTGCAGGAAAAAAATGGCAAAATCGAAGAGGTGTTGTCCACCAAAGTCTATTACGTGGATCTTGTGCTTAAAATTAACGCCATGCTGCAGGATCACGTTGTAACACCCGCACAGTACAAGTATTTTAGGTTGGTCCTGACCAAAAAAGGCCTCCTACGCATCGAAGCCCTGATATAAGGATTGTCGGATGAACGAATCCAATGTGCTCTATTCCATCGTTTTGGGAATCGTGCAGGGAATTGGCGAGTTTCTGCCGATTTCCAGCTCCGGCCATCTGGTGGTGGTATCGTCGGTAATGGACGGCAAGCCACTGCCGTTATCCCTGAACATCGCCCTGCATATTGGCACCCTGGCGGCCGTGCTGATTTATTTCTGGCGTGACTGGCTGAATCTGGCTCTTCGTCTCCTGGGGCGCGTGACGCGGAGGGAAAAAAGTTTCGAATCGGATATTCTGTTTCCCATATTAATTATCGGCACCATTCCCGCGGCGATTGTTGGGCTGGCTTGGGAAAAGGAAATTGAAGCGATATTTCATAACCCCGTTTCGGTAGCGGTCCCGCTGGCTTTGGTGGGAGTTTTGATTTGGTGGGGTGACGTCAGGTCTCCCTCCCGTAAAGTGATGACTGATCTCACCTATAGGGATGGGTTTTTGATTGGTGTCGCACAGGCCATGGCTTTAATCCCCGGAGTCTCCCGCAGCGGCATCACCATTTTATGCGGCAGAGTCTTATCGTATCGTAAGGAGGACGCCGCCAAATTCTCATTCATGCTGGGAACCCCGGCCATGCTGGGGGCCGCCATTCTGGATGCTGACCAGATTATGCAAAGTCTGGCACAAGCCGACTTCTATGTGGGAATTTTGGTGTCCATGGTGGTCGGATGTCTGGCAATCCGCTTTCTACTGAGTTTTTTGCGACGTTTTGGTTTTGGTGCTTTTGCCATTTACCGGCTGCTGCTGGCAGCGGTGATCCTGGCGGTCGCTCTATAGGATGGTGTAGCTCGAGGAGGGACGATAGTTTCGGAAGGGGACGATTTATTCGGTGGCGCTTAAGAAGGATTTTTACGAGGACCACCTAATAGCCTCAATACGAATCCAATCAAGCCAAACGCAAGGCTAACTCCCGCGAGCAACAGCATCCAGATACCAACGATGGGGAGTGTGGCAATGCCAACGGCTTTCGCCACAAAGCTCATGCCTGGAGCTGATGGATTTTGCCACTTTTTGATCAACCGATCCCGCACGATTCGGTGTTCTTGCTCCAGGGATGCCGCACGTTTGGACTTCAGTTCGTCTTCTTCACATACAACTTGCGACACGATCATTTCCCCTTGTGATGAGCTTTGCTAAGGGTCTGAATATGGCTGGAGTTCTGGAATGTTGCAAGGTTTTTTTCGGGTGGTTGGTCCAGGAATTGTCCCGCCATTCCGCCTGTTTTTTTCATCGAACTATGTTAGATTAGGCCGCCTCTGAACCAACCGGAAAGGTGATGCGAATCGTGCCTGTACCTGAACTCATCAAAGGAATCCGCCGTCTGGTGGCGATTGGCTTTATTATTTTGATATTATTGGGAAATTACTGGTTCATTCACATCGTAACCGGCCGCCACCCCGATCCCTGGGTGCAGACTGTTTTTGTGCTGATCATGCTGGGTTTGGTGGGGATTGGGTTTATTTGGGGCGTGTTATGGATTTATTCCTGGTTTCGTACATCCCCTGATGGGGTGGAGCCACCCGAAGAATGACAACGTCCGAATTTTCACCAACACCTGCAAGTCGACTCCGCTTTGAGCAAGGCACGCTGGTGCTGGAAGGTCTGGAAGCAAGCGCAGCGTCGCCCTGGCCTCAATTGAAATGGGATGAGCGCACGGCCCGTTGGCGGGCCCCCGCCATGCTGTACCGGGATCTTGTGTGGGAATTTTACCAGAAGGGCCAAAGCCTGCAGGATGATGCACGAATGTATCAAAAACTCCCCCTCACCCTTTTTAAACAGATCGTTCCCCGTGAGCATCAGTCATTAGCTCTCAAAGCCTGGCAGGATGCGGGATCCCGCGGTGTTGTGTGCTTGCCGACAGGGGCTGGCAAAACAATTCTGGCCGTGATGGCTATCGCTGCCAGCCAGCGACCGGCACTGGTGGTTGTGCCGACGATTGATCTTTTGCACCAGTGGCGCAAAGTCCTGGCCGAATATTTTCGGGGCAACATCGGGGCATTGGGGGGTGGAGAGCGTGTAGTGGAACCATTGACGGTGGCCACCTACGATTCCGCCCTGCTCCTGATTGAACGGCTGGGGAACCAGTTTGGATTGATTGTTTTTGATGAATGCCACCACTTGCCGGCACCCCAATATCAGATGATAGCCCGGGCCGCTATTGCCCCATTCCGACTGGGGTTGTCCGCCACGCTGGAACGATCGGATGGACAGGAAACGGTGCTGTATGAGCTGCTGGGTTCGTTGGTTTATGAAGGTAAAATTCGCGAAATGGTGGCCCGGGTGCTGGCTCCATACGATGTGGTGAACCTGCAGGTGCCGATGACCGAGCGGGAATTTACCGCTTATCAGGAGGCTCGCGGCCTGTACCTGGGATTTGTGCGTAAACACCGCATTTCATTTTCGGACAAAAATGGTTGGCTGGAATTTATTAAAAAGTCTGCGGTTATGCCAGGCGGTAGAGAAGCGATGCGGGCCTATCGCGCCCAAAAGCGCTTAGCCCAGGCATCAGAGGCGAAAATACAAGAGGTTTGGAAAATCATCAGGGCCCATGAGGGCGATCGCATCATCATATTCACCGATGAAAATTCACTGGCTTATCGCATTGGTTGTGAATTGGCCTTGCCGGTGTTGACCCATCATACCAAACCCAAAGAAAGAAAAGCCTTTTTGGCAGCCTTTCACAATGGTCAGATGGATATTCTGGTTACGTCAAAGGTTTTAAACGAGGGGGTTGATGTGCCGGAGGCCAGTATCGGTATCGTGGTATCCGGCAGTGGGGGTGTGCGAGAGCATGTGCAGAGGCTGGGACGGATATTGAGGCATCAACCAGGCAAGCGGGCAACCCTCTACGAGATCGTATCGAAGGGGACCAGCGAAGTGTATGTCAATCAACGACGCAGGCAACATCATGCTTACCAAAGATCTACTGAAATTTAACATCCGCAACGATCGGGTTTACCCGAAATTCGTGAGCATGGACGACGACGGAGCCTTGCGCACCGCGGCAGAATTGATTGAAATATTCCGCTCCACGGTACCGGGAGCCACGATTCACGACCTAGACGAGCGCTTGGCGGATGCTGGTTGTACCCGGCATCCGTTGCATGACGCATTGGTCAAGCTGCTTTACGACCGTTGCACTCAGGAGGAGGAGGACGATGCCATCGGTGTGCGTCGCTGGGAGCTCCTGGCAAAAGCCAAAGATCTGCGCATGGCCCACCCGACGACGAGTCTTGCGCAATTTCAGGAGGGAATGGCGCAAGCTTTGGGCTGTTCCTGGCAACAGATTGCCGCCGGTCTTTATGCCGATCTGCCGGAGCAGCGTCGATTAGTCACCTTTAAACCGATTCAATCAGATGCTTTGTTAAACCGCTACAATACAGCCCTGGTACAGGGGCTTTTGCTGAAGTCGGATCGGGTTTCCGTGGTGTTCAAAGGGGCCACCACGGCCCAAAAAAGATATTTCTTTCGCCAGTTGAAGTTTCACCGCCTGATGGCTCTTATCCATTCCAATCCTGAGGCCGCCAGTCTGGATGTGACGATTGATGGGCCGCTGGGACTTTTTGATGGAGCGCAAGCCTATGGCTTTCGTCTTGCATCGTTTTTCCCCCGCATTTTAGTGTTGCCGGAATGGTCGGTCGAAGCGGAAGTGGCGGTGAAACAACGAAAGGTCCGGTTGAAATTAAACTCAAAGAGCGGGCTGCAATCGGCAAAAGCGACCGTGAGCGAAGGTTACATTCCACCTGAATATGGGGAAATATTTGCCAGAATTCAGGATTTTGACCCATCATTACAAATCGATTCCGGTGCGGACTTTGTGCATCTCGGCAATCAATCCTACTGTTTCCCTGACTTCACGGTGGAACATCGGGCCAGTGGGCGAAAGTTTCATTTTGAGCTGTTTCACCGTTGGCATCAGGGGCAAATCGCCCATCGCCTGAGTGCATGGATCGCCAACCCCGTGCGCAATTTGGCCTTTGGAGCTTGTTCTTCTCTGAAAAAGGATGCGGAACTTCTTAAGATCGTTGGGGATTTCGAAAAAAACGGCGGCATATTCTTTTGGTTTCAGGATCTACCAGCCCCGCGGACAGTATCGGCGGCGGTATCGAAAATGGTATAATATTAAAGATAACCGACCATGAACCGAAGGAAGTATAGGGGAAGTGAGTTGACGACCACCAACGATACGGGCCGAGCCATGGAAAGGGAGGCGGATTTGATTCCGCTGGGTGCACGCGGTATGAATAAAGCCTTCGACGAAAAATCCATGAAGAGTGACCACCCTGACACTGGGAATGAACCAGGACCAAAATCCATGGCCCCCCACTCTCCCAGTGGCCGACCAGGCCGCACGGACGAACTGGTGGCGGCTCTGGAAAAGGCCCGGGGGAAGCGCCTGTTGATTTGTATCAAGGGTTATCCTGATCCGGACAATATTGCCACGTCTCTCGCCTTGGCCTTTATGGCCTCCGGCTACGATATCCAGAGCACCATTGTGCACTTTGATCAGATCTCCCACCAGGAAAACCGGGCGCTGGTGAAAAAGCTGGACCTCGATATCGAGGAGTATTCGGAGCAATTTGACTATTCAAGTTATGACTATTACGCCATCAATGACTCCCAAAACACCGAACTGCCCATCAAGCTGCCGCCCACCTGCAAGCTGCTGGTGTTTGTGGACCATCACAAACGACTGGGAACCGTGCGGGGTGAGTTTGTGGATATCCGCGAGGATGCGGGCTCCACCTCCGGTATCTATGGGGAGTACCTGCAGGACAAACGCTTCTTTTTCTACGGCGACGGCAGTGAACAATCCAAGATCGCCACAGCCTTGATGCATGGCATTCGTACCGATACGGATAATTACGTCAATGCAACATCGGTGGATTTCGCCGCCAGTCAGTTTCTGTCCAAATTTGTGGATAAGGACCTTTTGGCTTTGATCTCCCGCCAATCGATCCCGGCCCGTACCATGGACCTGACCCAGATCGCACTGCAACGCAAGGACGTGCGGGGAACCTTCATGTTTTCCGGTGTGGGTTATGTGCGGGAGGAGGATCGCGACGGCATTGGTCAATGCGCGGACTATCTGCTGCACCGTGAGGGCATCGACACGGTGGTGGTGTTCGGGGTCGTGGGTGGAGAATATATCGACGGCTCATTGCGCACCAAGTCCCATACCCTTGATCCCGATAAATGGATCAAGGATGTCTTTGGTCACGACCAACATGGTGTCTATTACGGTGGCGGCCGCAAGGACAAGGGTGGATTCCAGATTCCTCTGGGTGTCTTTTGACGATGCAGCGACCGCGAGTTATTATGGATTCTCATTAAGAAAACCATTGATGAACTCTTCTACAATAAAATCGGCATTGATAACGCTGAGTCCATGGGCAACGATTGAAATATCCAATAGCCAGAAATTAAATGTTGATTAATATTTAATTAATTCCTACCCTATTAATGTGGATTTCATTATTAGGAGGAAATCATGATTTCAAGGATGAAATGTGTGAAGTTTTTGGGCATGGCACTGGTTCTTGCGGCAGCTGGCCTCGCCCAAGGGGCCGATGTGAAGTTCCGGGTGGATCAAAAGCTGCTGAGCTATGAGCAGGAGTCCGAAAAAACTGAAGCCAACGGCGCGTCCAACACAGTTAAAACCACCACCGTTGACACCAACCCCCTACTGAATACCGAGTTATCCATTTACATCGACAGCTGCCGCTTGACCTATAGCCCCTATGGCGGCGCTCTGGGCTTCAGCCACTTTTTCCAAAAAGAGCTCGAAGCAGGTGTCGTGTTTGCCACCAATTCCACAAAGGTCGATGAGCCCAAAAATGAAGAATCTGACATGACCTTGGGCGTTTTTGGGATTTATTACGTCGGCATGGGAAATGCGGAGATGGAATTTGATTTCGGTCTGACCATGGGCTCATCCAAGTCTGACAATGGCACTACCAAAACCAACTCCAAATCCACCAGCATCCCGCTGGGATTCACCTACTTCCGCCCCATGGCGGAGAATGTGTTTTACGGTTTTGGCATCAACTACACTGTGGCGAACGCCAAGGATAGCGAAACAGACGAGAAGACTACCACCAATACCCTGGGTATTGATCTGGCCAGCCTGAAAGTTACCTTCTAACCTTAGGTGCAGGTCAATAATCTATTGATCCCGGGTGTCATACACCCGGGATTTTTTGTCGCGGCGTGCATTGCTTGACCCACTGGATATAGGGGTCAAAACCGCCTTCGATGGGCATGACGAGAATGGCGGGACATTCATAGGAATGCAGGCTTTTCACCCGGGTTACAACTTGCTCCGACAGATAGGAGGGAGCTTTGAGGAGAAGGAGAACCTCCTGCTCTTGCACGATTTTGTCGTTCCATCGATAGATGGACGTCATGCCGGGCAGGATATTGGCACAGGCCACCAGGCATTCTTCCAAAAGTGTGCGAGCGATGCGAGTGGCATCGTCAAACTTAGGGACGGTGATATAAATCAGATTAATCTCGCTCATAACTGCTCCTGCCATTAAAGGTGCTGGCTGTCCAATGATATGGTAACTGGTCCGTCATTGACCAGGGCAACCTGCATGGAAGCCTGGAATTTGCCGGTGACTGCTTTGATACCGTGGTTTGTGAGTCGGGAAACAAAATCGAGGTAAAGCCGTTCGGCGGTTTCCGGAGGAGCGGCCAGATGAAAACTGGGCCGCCGTCCCTTATGGCAGTCGGCCAGCAGGGTGAACTGACTCACCACCATGACCTCCCCGCTGATATCGATCACGGACTGATCAAATTTGCCCTCGGCGTTGGGAAAAAGCCTGAGGTGGACGATTTTATCCGCCAGCTTTTGGCTATCCAATATCTCATCCCCTTGTCCCACTCCCAGTAAGATGAGATAGCCTCGGTTGATCGCACTGATCACAGTGCCGTCGACGGTCACAGAAGCCTGGGATACCCTTTGGATGATCGCCTTCATAACGGACTCGATTCCACCGGTCTCATACAGGGGAGACATCCCCCCTGAAAAACGTTATAAACAAGGCATAATATTCCTGAAAAAGGCGGATTTGCCAACAAGGCTGGTAAAAATATGGCGATTTCCAAGAAAAATAGACAGGTTTTGCTGGTGGTGATGGATGGTGTGGGTGTGAGACCGGGGCGCTTTGGCAACGCGGTGGCACTGGCCCAATCGCCCTGGCTGCACATGCTGGCCCGTGAGGCTTCGCAAACCACTCTCCTGGCCCACGGCAAAGCCGTGGGATTACCCTCCGATAGTGACCTTGGCAATAGCGAGGTGGGGCATAACACCCTAGGGGGCGGGCGGGCCTTTGATCAGGGGGCTAAGCTGGTGCAAAATGCCCTGGCGGACGGCAGCCTCTACGCCGGTGATGCCTGGCAAAAGGCCATGAACACGGTTCGGCAGTCCGGAGGCACACTGCATTTCCTCGGCCTGTTGTCTGATGGCAATGTTCACGCTCATGAGGGCCATCTGCATGCCATGCTGGCCCAAGCCAAAAAGGAAGGTGTCCGCTGCGTTCGTATTCATGCTCTTTTGGATGGTCGGGATGTTCCCGAAAAATCCGCCGAGCAATACTGTGGCAACCTGGAACGTCACTTGGCCGCGTTGCGCAGTAGCGATTTTGACGTGTGTGTGGCCTCAGGGGGTGGCCGTATGACGGTCACCATGGATCGCTACAATGCTGATTGGGGGATGGTGCAGCGAGGATGGGATGCCCATGTTGAGGGGAAGGCTGCCTACAGTTTTTCCTCGCTTGATCAGGCCGTCTCCAGCTTTCGTCAGGAGCTGGGGCTGGCAGATCAGTATTTCCCCGCATTTGTAATCACCAAAGGCGGCGAACCGGTTGGCCGGATCAATGATGGGGATGCGGTCCTGCTGTGGAATTTCCGGGGCGATCGCGCCATTGAGATATCCCGGGCCTTTGATGATCCGGATTTAAAGGAGCTGGTGCGGACTCGAATACCCAAGGTTTTTTATGCCGGAATGATGGAATATGATGGTGATTACCATATACCCCGGCACTTTCTTGTGCCGCCGCCATGCATCTCCGACACCCTCGGCGAACATATGATCGGTTTGGGTTTGCGGCAGTTTGCCTGCAGTGAGACCCAAAAATTCGGCCATGTGACCTATTTTTGGAACGGCAACCGCTCCGGTATGTTTGATCCCAAAATGGAGGAGTATGTGGAAGTCCCCTCCGACAACATTAACTTTGACCTGAAGCCATGGATGAAAGCCCATGAGATCACCGAGGTCACCATTGATCGCATGCAGAAGAAATCGTTTGATTTTGGGCGTATCAACTATGCCAACGGGGATATGGTAGGGCATACCGGTAATTTGGAGGCCACTATCATTGCGGTGGCTACCGTCGACATGATGATTGGGCGGTTGATTCAGGCGGCCCGCAAGACGGAGACAGTCCTGGTGGTAACGGCCGATCATGGCAATGCTGAGGAAATGTTTGAAGGCAAGGATACCAGCGATGGCTCGGATGCCTGGATGGACTGGCCTATGAACAAACGTCCATCCCCTAAGACGGCCCATACGTTAAATCCTGTGCCCTTTTATATCTATGATCCTCTGAAGCCGGAGCCGCAGCCTTTGCGATCCGGTGGCACCATCGGCAATGTGGCCGCCACGGTTTTGGATCTGATGGGAGCTCTGGGTAAAGATTGTTATCTCCCCAGCTTATTGAGGAACTGATTCAATGACGACGGATCCCTGGATCAAGCAACTGGAAGAGACAGCCGATCAGGCCGCAGAGGCCTTTCGCGAACTGGTGATGACAGTGGGACGCTTGCGTCACCCTACTCAGGGGTGTCCCTGGGATTTGCAGCAGACCCATCAAACTCTTCAACGTTACATGCTGGAAGAAGCCTATGAGGCGGTAGAGGCGATGCAGGCTCCGCAGGATAGCAAATTAGCCGATGAGCTTGGGGATGTGTTGCTGCAGGTGGTATTGAACAGCCAGCTGGGAGCGGATCAGAAAAGTTTTACCATCGTTGATGTTGTAAATCATATCGAACAGAAAATGCGCCGGCGTCATCCCCATGTTTTTAGTCCGGATGCAAGCCATGCGGGCATTACAGCGGATGGTGTTAAACAAAACTGGCAAGCCATCAAAGCGCAGGAGCGTGGTGAGAGCGCCGAAGGCGTTCAGCAAAAGGGTTTGTTTCACGATGTTAAAAAACATGGCTTTCCGGCAACTCTGCAAGCGCGACGCATCGGTGAAGTGGCGGAAAAGATCGATTTTGACTGGGATACGGTCCAAGAGGTTTTGCAACACTTCAAATCTGAGGTGAACGAACTCGATCATGAGGTGAGTGCGTCATCCCTCAATAAAGAAAAAGTCTTTGATGAAGTCGGAGATGTTTATTTCACGCTGGCCCATCTCTGTCGCCACCTCGGCATCGATCCCGAGGCGGCGGCTCATGGGGGCAATACCAAGTTTCTGAAACGATTTGCCTGTGTGGAAAGCCTAGCCCGGACACAAGGTATCGATATTAAAACCACGGATCGGGCTACCAAAGAAAAACTATGGCAGGAAGCTAAAAAGCCAAGCAACCCTTAGTCGAGGTGCTTGGCCTTTTTGATCTACCCTGAGTCCTTTGCCTGCGCATCGGAATTCAGAAGTGGTACGGCGCTCTCCATTGGCAAAGCGCAGACACTGATCGTTATTTCTTTGTGGTTGCTTTCACAGCAACGGACAAACGGCTGATACGGCGTGCGGCGTTGTTTTTGTGCAGAATGCCCTTGGTGGCAGCCCGTGCCAACAGAGTTTGTGCGTTCGCAAACAGCGACGAAACGGTTTCAGGTTTTTCGCCTTTTTCCATGGCAACTCTCAGCTTCTTAACAGCGGTGCGCACGGAAGAAATGTAGGAACGGTTGCGCGCATTTTTTTTGGCGTCGGATTTAATGCGTTTTTTTGATGATTTATGCTGTGCCACTTTTATTCCCCAAAATTCAAAAACATTCGAGAGCCTATGCGTTTATCAAGAATGGAGGGGCCATGTCAAGTTGCAAACGACTCCGCTGCCTTACGGGCAGCCTTGTCCACCAGCTCGTTGTCAGGGTGCCCTGAATGACCCTTGACCCAGGTCCAACTGATCCGATGACGTTTGGTCTCCGCCAATAGGGCTTGCCAAAGGTCCTGATTTTTCACATCTTTATTGGCTGATGTGCGCCAGTTGTTGGCGGTCCAGGATCGCAACCAGCCCTGTTCGAAGGCATCCATGACGTAACGGCTATCGGTCACGATCTGAACCTGGCAGGGCTCCTTCAGCAGGCGGAGGCCCTCAATAATAGCAGTTAACTCCATGCGATTATTGGTGGTTTCTGCTTCGCCGCCCGAGATCACCTTGTCGTGCTCCCCAAAACGCAAAAGAGCCGCCCAGCCTCCCGGACCAGGATTGCCAAGGCATGCGCCGTCAGTGGTAAGAGATACGATTTTCATAGGTTTTTAAGGTATGCGTCACAGGGCTATTCGTAAAGCGATTTCTAATCCCTGGGACACACTTCGGCGGTACACAGAAGTTCGTCCTTTGTGCATGTTCAGGGCCGTATCACCGAGAGAACGACTCTGCGTGACGATGAACCCGCCCCACAGAAGCTCCACCCTGCGTCGCAGGGGAACACGACGATTCCATCCCGTCATAAAAAACTGCCCTTGAAAAGAATTTAGGGGGGCTCCGGCAGGATCAAATACCGACTCCCGATAGAATCCCATGGATGCATGGAGCAACCAGTGGGGGGATAACTCCCAGTTTACCAGGGGTCCGGTTCCCAGCCGGTAGAATTGCCGACCATCGTCCACTGCTCGTGCGCCGGAGCCAATCGTACGCAGGCCAAATCCCCACGGGCTCTCTCCGTTCTGGGCGGTGGCATCAAAGAACATCGCACTGCCTCCGGCACCTTTAAACCCGCTGCTGGAGGAGCTCTCCATCATATAGGCACCATGGGCCTGCGAATGCAGCTGCCAGGTGCTGTTGGTGTCTTGCGTCGTCTGAGCCAAGGCAGGCATGGTCCATAACAATAGGGGGAGTCCAAAACCAAGGGGAATCATGGAATGAATGTTCATCACGGGCCTTCCGCTGGAAGTTCAGTGATGTTTGTCGGTGGAGCCAGGCAGTTTATCGATAGGTAAATCTTACCCAGGGCTGAAGGGAGGAACCAGTAGGCACAAAAAAAAGGAGCACCCCATGGGGTACTCCCTTTTAAGCGTCTTTTGCCCTAGGGGCAGAAGCGTTTTATTTCTTCTTGGCTGCAGTCGTGGCCGGCTTGGCGGTTGCAGATTTGCTGCCTTCAATCTTTTTGCGCAGGCGCAACTTCAAGCGTTTGCGAGCTTTGCGTTGGCGCATCTTTGGTGTACTACGGTTATCTCCACGTCCCATTCTCTGTTCCTTTATTTCAGTTTGACACCGACGCGTTTTGCATATTCATCCAGTCCCACTTTATCGATCGTGCGGATGGAAGCTGTGCTGACGCGAAGTGTCACAAATTTGTTCAGTTCAGGAGACCAGAATCTCTTTTTCTGAAGGTTTGGCAGAAAACGATGATTGGTCTTGATGTTGGAGTGGGATACACGATGACCGTTTTGGGCCCCTTTTCCCGACAATTGACAACGTCTTGCCATGATTAATCTTCCTTATCTTCGCTTTCAAATTGAGATGTCCCTTGTGGCTCGCGATCCATGCGGGAATCGCGATCGCCGCGATCGCCACGGTCTCCACGATCCATACGGGGACGGCCATGTCCGGTACCCATTGAGGATGTCGCAATAGCTGCCATTTCGGCGGCAAAGTTGCGCTCCTGACGATGGGCGATAGAGTAAGGAATGATTGCCAGGTAGCGGGCGCGTTTGACCGCTTGGCAAATATCCCGCTGTTGTTTTGCAGTCGCGCCGGAGATGCGACGGGGGATGATCTTACCGCGATCTGTGATGAAGCGACGCAGAACGTCAGGGTTTTTGTAATCGATCACGATGCTCGGATCGAGGGTCCGCTTGCGGCGGAAGAGCACGCGACGCTTTTTCTTAGCAGCGATAGACATGTAGCCTCCACATCTCTGTCTTGGATGACGGATTCGTCATCCCAAATGATCCTGATAAAGTTCAATTTATCTTGCCAAGTTACGGCATTACCGGTTGTCTTGGAGCGAAATAACTGACTCTCCACCCGTTAAATGGGTGGTGAAAGATAACCCAAGCGATCCGGATAGGCAACTAAATTAACCCTCTCCAACGAAATTTCAAGCCTGAAAAAAGCGATCGAACCTTGGACGGGGAGCCTATTAGAGGTAAGTTAAGAAGGGTCAACACCACCCCCTGCAGTATAAGGCTACCCTAAGTGACGGAAACTCAATTGGAAATTGCCATCCCGACGCCGGTTCCCGGAACCTTTACCTACCTTGGGGATGAACCGATTGCAGCGGGAACCCGTGTGCTGGTGCCCTTTGGGCCGCGCAAGGTCATCGGGGTAGTACTGGGAACGCGGCCGGAGCAAGCCGCAGAGGGTAAGGGATTCAAGCTCAAAAGAATTCAGGAGGTGATCGACTCCCAGCCGGTCTACAGCAAAGTGCTGCTGGATATTGCGCAATGGCTGAGTCGTTACTACTTGCATCCGATTGGGGAGGTGCTGCGCACGATGCTGCCAGTGGGAACCCAGCGCACCAAAACCTCCCATATTTCTCTGAGTGAACGGGGTCGGGCTGTTCTGAATGATGATGAGCAAGGGAATAGTCTCGAGGTTGAGTTATTACGCCACCTTTTCGGGAAAAAAACCTCTTTGACCCGAACCACTCTGGCGGCCAAAACCACGCGATTCATTCTAAGTAAGGTCCCGGGCCACGATGGCTCTCTCGCCATGGATGACCTGATCAAACGGGGATGGGTGGAGCAGG
The DNA here is from genome assembly GCA_029556045.1 of Pseudomonadota bacterium. Next base: position 17,281 of record JAKQGS010000427.1, read on the forward strand.
AGCAGGTTGCCAGGGTGAAAGCTCGTCGTTTTGGTAAGACCTCCCAGGAATCAAAAGAGAATGTCACCACCACGGATCCCTTACCTTTAACGGTAGCCCAAAAAACTGTGTTTGAAGCGATCGTGCAACAGGGGGTCATGACCGACGGGCCCCGCAAGCCCTTTCTCCTCTGGGGTCTGACGGGATCCGGCAAAACGGAGATCTATCTTCAGACCATTGCCCGGGTTTTTGCGCAGGGTGCCCAGGAGGGGCGTATGGCTCAGGCCCTGTTGATGGTTCCGGAAATTTCCCTGACCCCGCAGATGACCCGGGTGTTTGAACGGCGTTTTCCTGGCCAGGTGGCGGTGGTCCATTCCGCCATGGGGGATAGCCAGCGGTGGGAAGAGTTGGATCGGATTCGCTCAGGTGAGGCCCGTATTCTGATTGGACCCCGCTCCGCCGTCTTTGCGCCGTTTTCTCATCTGGATCTGCTGATCGTCGATGAGGAACACGATAGTAGTTACAAACAGTCCACCGGCATGACCTACAATGGGCGCGATGTGGCCATTGTGCGCGGCAATCTGGAAAATGCTCTGGTCATATTGGGAAGCGCCACCCCATCGATGGAAACCTATTTCAATGCAACGTCTGGAAAATATCACTTCCTCAAGCTGCAGGAACGGGTGAGTGGACGCCCTCTCCCCGAAGTTGAGGTGATTCCCTGTGAGATGAAAAAGGGGCGACAGGTGCTGCATGGACGCCCTGTCTCCCGCGAAGGGGGTGAGGATCAGGGGGGAGAAATCCCCGTAGCTGGTGCTATTTTGGATGCCCTGCAAACAAACCTGGCGCAGGGCCGTCAAGCCATGGTGATTGTGAATCGCCGCGGCTACGCTTACTACCTGTTTTCCCTGACGACGAAAAAGGCGGTTTCATGCCCCCAATGCAGCATCAGCTTGACCGTTCATGGCAGGAGCAAGGTTTTACGCTGTCACTATTGCGACTATCACACCACCGTTAAAAAAATACTGGCGGACCACCCGCAGGACGAATTTGCGTCCATTGGCTATGGGAGTCAACAGGCGGAAGACTTTCTCAAGCAACAACTTCCTGATGCCCGCATCGTGCGCATTGATTCGGATACGGTGGTGAAAAAAGACGTGCTGCCGCGGACTCTGGAGGATTTTCGGCACGGCAGGATCGACATACTGGTGGGCACCCAAATTCTGGCGAAGGGTCATGATTTTGCCAATGTCACTTTGGTGGTGTTACTGGAAGTGGATCAAATCATCAATCTCCCGGACTTTCGCGCTGGTGAAAAAGCCTTTCAACTCATCGTGCAAGCGGCTGGTCGAGCTGGTCGGGCTGAAACACCCGGCCGGGTGATGATCCAAGCGTTGCGGGCGGAGCACCCCATCGTGCAGGCGGCGGTGCGTCAGGACTACTTCGGGTTTGCGGAAGCGGAGATCGCACTGCGGCGGGATTTGGGATATCCACCCTTTCATCGCATGATCGCCGTGGAATATACCGGCACCAAGCCGCAGGAATTGAATGTCTTTTCCGACCAGGTGGAGCGCTGGGTGACTGATTTCATACGGGTTCGGCCAGAGATCGGCAAATCGGTGCAGATTTTGGGTCCGGCTATCCCCCCGATCGAGGCGATTCGTGGGCGGCACCGACGGACCCTGATATTTTCTGGTGGGGACACCAAGCTACTATGGGGAGTTGTTCAACATTTTGCCGCTGCTTTTAAAAAACTACCAAATGACATACGCCTGAAGATCGATGTGGATCCCCAAAGCCTGATCTAATCAGGTCGTGCGGGAATCCTACCTCCTCTGGTTCCATTTTTGCCAAAAAAATACTAAAATTATGAGAAGCCAGGTTGTCACTAGGATAAAGACTAACTCTCAGACGCAGGATGGATAAGACCATGGAACTGAATTCGAACGGTCTCGGGCTTGAACAAATCGCCAACTACCAAAGCGAAATGAAATTGTTGGAAAGCCGGGTCATTATGATTTCTGAAGGCATCAATTCTGCGGTGGCCAAAAAGGTGATCACCCACCTTCTGGCACTGGATACCCAGGGCGATAACCCGATCACCGTCTACCTCAACAGCCCCGGTGGCGAGGTGAACAGTGGGTTTGCCATCTACGACACCATGAAGTTTTTGAACTCAGAGGTGCGGATCGTGTGTTCCGGTCTTACCGCATCGATTGCCACCGTCATTCTTTTAGGTGCCCCCAAACAACATCGTTATACCCTGGCCAACACCAAATTTTTGATCCACCAGCCGCTGATTGGTGGAACCGTTCAGGGGCAAGCCTCTGATCTGGAGATCACCGCCCGGGAAATCATCAAGACCCGGAAAAAAATCAACGAGCTGCTGTCGCAGGAATGTGGGCAGCCTTTTGCCAAGGTCGAAGAGGACACCACACGTGACTATTGGATGAGCGCGAAAGAAGCGATTGAATACGGTTTAGTCACGAAATTAGTTAATAATATCAAGGAAATAAAGTAGTCCTCAAAATTCTTTTAGAAATTGGGCCTTTCTCAGGCGAGAAAGGCCTTTTTTTGTTTTACTGAACACCGTGATTTAGGTTAAATGGCTCTTCCAATCGACCAAGACAGCCAACCTCACGGTTGGAACCTTATGCGAAGGTGGTGGAATTGGTAGACACGCTGGTCTCAGAAGCCAGTGCCTTAACGGGCTTGGGGGTTCAAGTCCCCCCCTTCGCACCAAATCACGTCAGTCCTGGTGACATCCATGCTGGTCCGCTACCTGAAGCCGCATACGTTTTCCATGGTCATGGCCACATTGCAGGCGCTTCTATTAGGTGCTGTCACCGCTGTGGTCTTCTCTTTAATCGGCCCGGCACTTCAAATTTTAACTGCCCCTGAGGCAAACACCCTGATTGCGGTTGCGGAACTTTTTGGTGCCCGCTACGGCCAGATGATTCAAGCATTGACGGGGTATTCCGAATTCAGGGCAGGGCAGGTCTGGCAGGTGATCCCGTTTGTTCTCATGGGTCTGGCGACCCTGAGAGCCGTTTTGAGTGCCTCCCAGTGGTATGCTTGGGAATATATCGGCGAAGCCGCGACGCGGGATATGAGAACCAATCTGGTCAATTCCTACCTCGCCAGTGATCCGGCGATCGGTGCGATTGCCGGTCACAGCCAGACGGAAGCCGCCATGAGCAGTTCGCTGGCCAATGATGTCCGTATGATCCGTGAATATATAGTGCACTATTATGGTGGATTTCCCCGGGAACTCTTTCAAATTGTGTTTCTGACTGCCTCTCTCCTGCTCTTATCCCCCAAATTGTTCATCATCTTTTTCCTGGTGGTGGCTCCGGCGGGTGCGGTGATTGCACGGCTGGGCAAAAAACTGCGGCGACGGGCCTCCCAGGTCCTTGAAGACTATTCCAATGTCACGGAATGGTTACAGCAGCGCCTATTGGGGGCGGAGACCATCAAGCATTACGGCACGGAATCCCAGGAGGTCCAAAGATTCCGTGATTTGACCACCAGTCTGAATCAACGATATCTCAGAGCCGCTCGCATGAAAGCTAGGACGTCTCCCATGATGGAACTTTTTGGCATCACCGCGATGGTGGCTGTTCTCTATCTGGCCTTGCGTGAAACGGGCGGCCAGGAGTTTGCGGGTGGTGTCCAACTGGCCTTCTTTTCAAGTCTCGCCATGCTGGTGCAAGCGGGCTCCAAGGTGGGCAAGTATTACAATGCCAACAAAGAGGGGAAAGCAGCGTTAACGCGACTGGAAATGCTTCTGGATTATCAGACCAAACATCAGCGGGAGCGGGTGGTGGGATTTAAACCTGCGGCAGGGCAAAAGGAGCCTTTGGTCATGGACCAGGTACAGGTGTGTTATCCGGGCTCTGCGAAACCCGCTCTTGATCATTTCTCTTATCGGTTTGCCCGCGGCAAAATTTATTGTCTGATGGGACCCAGTGGGGCCGGGAAAAGCACCGTGGTCAATAGCATTTTGGGTCTGGTGACTCCGCAGCACGGAACCATCACGGTGCCGCCGGATATCGCCAATGCTCCGGTACCTATTCTCTATCTGCCGCAAAACATCCGCCTGGCACCAGGTTCAGTGGGGGAAAATGTCGCTTATCCCCAATCGGACTTTGATGAACCGCGTGTTTGGTCATGCCTGGAGGCCGTGGGCCTGCGCCACCTGGTGGAAGGATTACCGGAGGGGGTACACACGCCGTTGGGTCGGGATGGCCAGGGCCTGTCCGGAGGGCAGGCGCAAAGAATTCAGCTGGCACGCCTGCTCTACCACAAGGCACCGCTGGTGATAGTGGACGAAGGAACCTCTGCGCTGGATCCTGAAGTGGAGCGCGTGATCTATCGGTTGTTGCAGACCATGGCCAAAGATGGGGCAACGATCATCATGATCGCCCATCGTCCTTCGGCGGCCCAAATTGCGGATGAGATGATTCAAATACGGGATGGCAGATTGCAGTCGTAGGATGAGGTTCTTCGCTACGCTCAGAAAGACGTATACCGTCTTCCTGAACGAAGTGAAGGATCTGTTGCTCAGTGACCGAGCAGCTCTTTAAATTTCTTAGTCATAACGGGAACTGCTTCAAAGAGGTCTGCAACGATACCGTAGTTTGCGACCGTAAAAATCGGCGCTTCCGGATCAGTATTGACGGCTACAATCACCTTGGACGTGCGCATACCGGCCATGTGCTGAATGGAGCCGCTGATACCACAGGCGATATAAAGGTTGGGGTTAACGGTTTTACCAGTTTGGCCAACCTGCATATCATGGGTGGCATAACCGCTGTCGACGGCCGCCCGTGAAGCCCCAACTGTGGCCCCGATGACATTGGCGCATTCCTCCAGAACCTTGAAATTCTCCGCTGATCCTAACGCGCGGCCACCTGAAATAATCATGGCAGCTTCCGTCAGGTCGGCTTTTTCGCTCTTGCCTTTGCGAATTTCCTTGGTTTTCAGTGTCACCGTTGTACTTGGTGTAACGTTCAGCGCTTGAACGGCTGCGGCTCCATCGCCAGACTTCGTTGATGGGAACACGTTGGGACGGATAGTGACAAAATGGGTTTCACAATTCTGTGTGGCCACCTGTGCCAGACATTTGCCGGCATACATGGGTTTGGTGCCCACCATTTGATTAGCTTGGGCTTCCAAGGTGATGACATCCGTCAAAATACCAGCGGAAAGTCGCGCAGCCAAACGTGGGAAGAGGTCGCGCCCCATCGGTGTGGCCATGGCAAGGATCAACTGGGCGCCAAAACTCTTGATGGATTCTTCCAGTGCTGCAGCGTAGGACACGACATTGTAAAGCTTGAAGGCATCGCCGCTGACGGTAAACACCTTGTCAGCACCGGCCCCTTTTAATTCGCCCGCCAAGGCATCCACGGATTGACCGACCAGGAGTGCGGCCACATTGCTGGCGCCGCCCGCGATTTTTCTGGCCAGTGCCAGAGCTTCGTAGGAGGCTTGTTTGATTTTTCCGTCACGTTGTTCAACAAATACTAAGACTTTCATAGTGGTTCCCCAGTCTTTTATTAGATGATTTTAGCTTCTTGACGCAACAGCTGCACAACCTTGTCCACCATGGTGGCAACGTCTTCGCCTTTGAAGATTTTGCCCGCTGGTTTTTCCGGTGGGTATTGATACCCGCGGATGACGGTATTGCTTTGCAGATCAGCGCTGTTCAGACCAAAATCCGCCACGGTCTTGCGATCCAGCGGTTTCTTTTTGGCTTTCATAATACCCGGCAGCGAGGCGTAGCGGGGGGTATTTAAAGCCTTGTTGGCGCCAATGTACGCGGGGAGCGCGAATTCATAAACTTCCGCCTGACCACCCTCCACCTCACGCACGGCGGTACCGCTGGTGCCGGAGATCGTGAGCTCATTCACCACGTTAACATGGGGCCAATTCAGCATTTCAGCAATCATCGGACCCACATGCATATTGTCGTCGTCGATGCCCTGTTTGCCACCAAACACCAGCTGGGCTCCCTCGGCTTTGATGGCGGCGCTGAGAACTTTGGCCACCGTCAGAGAGTCGGCGTTTTCTAGACCTTCGTTGCTGATGAGCAGGCCGCGGTCAGCCCCCATGGCCAGCCCTTTGATAATCAGCTCTTTCACATCGTCGGATCCAAAGCTGGCGATCACCACTTCACCGGTGCCGACCTTTTCTTTGATCTTCAGGGCTTCTTCGATGGCAAATTCATCATAGGGGTTGATGATGAATTTCATGTCACCGGTCTCGATATTTTTGAGGTCGGCGGATAACTTGATTTTGGATTCGGTATCCGGAGTTTTTTTAATAATAACGACGATTTTCATTGTTAATGCCCTTGTACAGAAAACATCAAAAACAATTATCTCCCCACTGCTGGGGGGGAAAGGGGCGAGACTAGCAATAGTGAGTCGGCTTGGCAACAGTTATGCATCGGGCTCTCTTGGACTTTCCGAGAGTTCTCAGGGACTTGAGGCTATTTGTTGCAGGGCCGCCCCAACGCCGCTGCCCAAGGGTTTATGGAGGGCACCCAGGTCATGCAGCGACAGCTCGAGGGCCGACAGCACCGTGATGAGATCAAACGGATCAACAAAACCGAGATGGGCCAACCGGATGATTTTACCCTTCAATTGATCCTGACCTCCGGCAGCGATGATGCCGTAGCGGGATTGAAGGTGCTTGACCA
>JAKQGS010000430.1 GCA_029556045.1 Pseudomonadota bacterium
TTCAGCTTGAAAACTTTCCACTATCAGGTCGACCTGTTCTTCGGATAAACTCGATCTCATGTAATTGTCTCCGGGTAGCGTTTACGCCATGTTACGCTGCCCGGAATTTTTTAGAATCAAGAAATTGATTACAGGCCCTAACTCAATCGCCCTTAGGCGGAAAAATCTCCGCCACCATCTCGTCCCCAAACTCCCGGGCCACTTCCGCCTCCACATCACCCATCTTCACGCCCCCCAACTGTCGCCCCATGGCAAAGTGATGCATGTAAGCAGCTTGATCGCGGGGGGATAACGTTTTGACAAAGGTCGTCGCTGCAAGGGGCTCCACTTGGCTCAGTATTGTAAAGGCCTCCCAGGTGATGGCTGCCTGTGTGCGATCCTGCAGACGACCCTCATTATCTCTGGCAATCGGACGGGTTGCCAGGTGACGCACACCCTGAAGAGCCACCTCCCATCCGGAAGCGGCGAAATACCGCAGGGTGTCGATATCGTTGATACGATCATTGGCATCGTCCCTGTTTGAAATCTGTCCTGTGGTGAGTGCATCCAGATTACGCGTCAGTTGTGCGACTCCCAGTTTGCCCAGCTGAAACGCCACCGCTTGGAAATCACCCCGTGCGGTTTCATCCATTTCCCCCCAGGCAAAATAACGGGCCACCTGCCGGGTCACGAGAGCAAATGACTCTTCCTCCTCGGTTGTAAGGGGGCGCAATGCTTTCCAATCAGATTCCGTCGTCTCTTCCCTTGTTGTTGAGGACAATGGAGCCGAAGGCGGCTCCACGGGGAGGGAAACTTCCGAAGAGAAGTTACCCCGCGCACTCTCCGAATGGGATCTGGCATCGCGTCCCTGCTTTGCCAGAAACACACTCACAAGACCGATACCCACCAAGCAAATTCCTAACCCGATTTGTCGGTTCATGGTCATTCTCCCAACAGGTTGGCCGCGCGGCTTTCCTGCGTGCTGAGATAGTTTTGCCACACCACATCACCCACCATGAAACCATTGGCACCCATCATGTGCTGAGCGGCTGTGGCACCCCGCGTATTCAGGTTAATAACCTGTTTGTCGTGGGCGGGCAGGATCAAAGGTTCGATGCCTGAGACCGTTAGGGGGGTGCCATCCAGGCCCAGCATTTGATCGCCGATTTGTAGAGTTTTGGCTTGGACCATGTCCTTCCGTTCATCTCGGATCACAACGATGGGATGGCCATCGGTCATGGTTATCCGCTGATCACCCGCCTGGATAACTAAGACCGGTTTATCTTCCGGACCCACCGTAAATTCCTTTTGCCGTAGTACCTCACTCGCGCTGAGGGGCGCATCAAAGGAGGGAATGGCAACCCGGAGATGAAGGTCGGGATTCTGAGCCACCATGTCTCCGATGGGCATCCACCCCCGTGTGGTGAGAATCATCACATCTTTGGTGAAACAACCGCAGGGACATCGAACCCAAACACGCTCACCGGCCACATCAGCGCGGGTGCGAAAGTAGGCCTCCCGGGGGACTTCGTTGTCCCCACCCTCGAGTCCACCCGCACCAAGCTGACAAACCTCCTCCTGTTTTTTAGCGCAGCGGCCGGTGACCGCATCCGGATCTTTCGCATCCCGTGCCGTGGGGAGAGCGCACACGGGATCCGCATCGGGTTTGCGGCTGGTAAATCCAGCATCGTGGTAGGCCAGATTGCCCTGGCAATAGCCCCAGGGGGTGGCTTGTGCCGCCGTTCCGAGTGTCATCAAAGCCAGCAAAAATATCTTCATCATTGTTTTGGTCTCCGATTAAAGTGGTGTGATGGAAGTGGCCAGACGCAGGATCAATCGCGATGCGTCGGAGTTTTCCAAAAGGGTAAAGTGGGTGTCAGGGTTGTTCTCGGTGTAAAAGCTGACCTTCAGGCACCGGTCGTTGTTTTGCACGACGACGTCGATGTCGGTTAGGCGTCCCTCATCCGACAGGTCGTACTCTCGATACTGAAGGCTCTTACCGGGGACTTTTTTGTAATTTTGCAGGTCTAAGTCCCCACAGGCCTGTGGCCGCAGTGACCAGGACAGTTCGACCATTTTGCCGGATTTGGTTTCGGCGACCTGTTGACCTTCCAGACCCACGCTGAGTATTTGTCCCGCGCTTTCCCGATAAAGATCTATAGCCACCGGCGATTTAAACACCCACCCCTGGTGTTCCACCATCAACCAATTGCTCAGGGTGCGATCGATAACCGGAAAATTCACACGGACCGCTGGCGGAATCTCGCGATCGCAGGCCAACGTATCGCGGTAGCAGGAACTGCCGACCTCGGTGATCAGGGTACGCTCGCGTTCAAGCTCGCGGGTGGCGGCAGCAAGTCCGTCGATCTGCTCGCTGCTTAATGCGATCTGTCCATTGGCGGCGAGTGTCGTGTAAACACCGATCTTATTCAGATAGACCCCATTCTGCCAAAAGCGGGTGTGCAGTTCCTTCAAACGATCCTCCCGACGTAAGTCCAGAAAGGGATCGTTCCCCGGAAACTGCAGGATTACGTCCCAGGGGGCCAGGTCCATGGCGATGGGTTTGGCGGAGTCCCGTGTCACGCCCCGTTCAAATTCGGTCAGGGTCGCGTTGATGGAATCGATTGTAATTTTATTGAGATCTACCTGCGGACCAACGGTAGCCAGCTCCCGTGAATAGGCATGAAACCGCATGGCCTCCATCAACAGCTGCGCAAAGTCCATGCGGGCACGCCCACTCAAGCTCAAAGAACCTCCCTGGCCCTTAAGGTGAGCTTCGACCTTCCGCACCGTATCGGCGGATTCCGCATGAACCTGCTGCAGGTAAGCAAAACGCCCACCTAAACGCATGCCCCGCACAAAGTGGCTGCCGCACATCCGGCGAAACGCCTCCTTACCCTGGGCCAACGCCTCCTGCGCCTGGGCTGTTAACAGCTTTTCCACAGCGACATCAGGAAGGTTTAACGTCACGCTGGCACGTTCTACTTCCTTTTTGATGATCCACGTAAAGTTCTCTTCATTTTCCATGTACTTTTGATATTTGCTGTACGATGCCGATCCGCTCCCGAAAGCCCCACGAATACTGGCGGAAACACTGATATTCAGCTCATTCAGCAGGTCCTCATAACTGGAAACCCTGCGCTCCGTCAGGGTGGACGCCGTGCCATCCGCAATATCCCGCCAGGTTTTCTGGGTATGTGCCTCCGGATCGATGGCCAAGCAATCGCCCCGCACCGTTGACCCATCCGCCGCATAGGGATCAACCCCCCGCCCCATACGCATGGCCTCGTCAGGTGTTTCCCACCCCTGCACTTGAGTCAGAGGAGCAGAGTCCTTGGCGCCGCACGCCATCCCACCCAGCCCACTTAGGACGACCATGATCGTGGTCCACATGTTCTTCATCTTGAATGCCTCCTTGGTAATCGGGACAGGAGTCCCTTCGTGATACCACCCCTTGAGCAAGGTTTAGGCCATGGCGACGGGAGGTCTAACCTGCTGAAATCTGGATGGGGTGGGTGGGAGGTGGGTGCAGGAATGTCCCTTTTGCGGGACATGATGTCCCGGGGTTGGGATGAAATTGGATTGTTTAAAATTAAGACTTCTGAAAATACTGATCTAACCTTCGCCAAATTTTTTCTCCGGCGAGTGTGCTGAGATCGACTATTTTTTTGCCGGACTCAATGGCTTGGGTGAGTGTCTCGATATTGTTGCAGACGACAATATTAGATTCATCGAATTCAGTCGAGAATTCATATGGAGACCGCGAATCAGCAGCAAGGTATTTCAGACACTGCTGGTTAAATTCTGTAGGCAAACAGCATAGGGCGACTCTAATAACCTTTTCGGTAGAATTTGGGGATGGCTGAGCTTCTTTTGAAGATTGAGTGAGTTCAATATTCAGAGAATGAGGAAGCCGTATAATGAAAGATGAAATCTCATTTTTTCTTAAATATTCGACATCGCCACCATGCCCCTGAGCGACGACTTTTGCATACGCAAGACCAAGGCCAGTTCCCCCACTCTTTCTTGCGGTGGCTCCTCTTTGGAACAAGCGAGGAAGGACGCTTTCATCGACGCCAGGCCCATCATCCGATATTTTAATCAAAAGTTCATGAGT